>JAREAI010000038.1:0-20660 GCA_029240435.1 Nitrososphaeraceae archaeon
ATAAAGTTGTACCTCAGTATGCAGGACTAGGAAGTTGGCCATAGTATAATGGTCGCTGAAAAAGGACAGTCAGTGATTTGGCAAATGCTACTGAAATACCGAACTAACTATTTTTTCTTTATATTTTTTGTATGGATGTGGAATAGTAATAAATGGATAATTTATGGTATAGCTGACCTTCTTCAATTGGAAAAATACATAATAACGCCGTCGCTACTTTTATAAGCAGAGTTTACCCTATCTTTAAAGGATGAATAACAAGGCTATACTTCTGGCCACCATATCTTTTCTAGCAGCAAGTTCATTTGTGATGATAGGTGGAATTGGGATTCAAACAGCCGAAGCAGGTGGTGCTAACTGTCCTTCTAAAGGTGGTGCAGCAACAGCTATAGACCCTAACGCACCCAATGCCGTGAATACTAACATACCACCAATAACACCACAACCAACAGCCTAAACAATCTGTCTAAACTACCACACTTTATTTTTCTAAATATTTCCTTTATCAAGCTGCAGACAATCTTAAATTGACAAATCACTATTAGGAAAAATATTGTCCAAAATACGGATGATCATATGGATGAGGATAAATGCTGCTTTGTTCATGATGATGACCCAAACCTTCCATTATGTGTAGTTCTGTGCATGTATTGGCCTCAACAACCCACACAGCTGGAAATCCTACAGGATTCCAGAGATGAGTAAATATTGACAGGAGTAAAGGCATAGGTATCAAAAATATAGATTTATTATTATGACCGAACCGCTTAAAGATATGGCAAATATTCTGAGTCAGATAAGGTCAAAGAGTTTTTTATAGATTATATATTTTATGAAATTTACGACTTTATTGGTGTCGGCTTGCAATCTTTAACCATTCTTAGAAAATCTTCTAATATGTTTGTAAAATCGTCATACAGCTCCTTGTGGAATATACTACCAACAGGACAGTTAGCTGGCTTAGTTGCTGTTGTTGGTTTATGAGTAGGATTATGACAGTGTCCATTCTCCGTTTTTTTCTCAAGATTGACTTTTAACCATGATAGAACGATTAGACCTAACATCATCATAGTGGTTTCATTATGTATATAGCTATACACAGTGACTTCATTCTCTTTATTATCACATTGGTTCTGAGTTGGATTAGAAGAGTATTCACGACTTCGTAAGAGAACATTGATCGCTAATGAGGACCAGAAGAATCCATTTGGTATTACCTTATTATCTCCTGCTCCATATGGAGGTCCAAATTGTGAAAATAGTTCCTCTATAGATGAGTAGAATGTATTGGAGTCAATTCGGTTGTTAAACCATCGTGGGTTTGTCATCAAGTCATATTAATTGTTAGTATATTAAATATATAGTTGGTTGGCCAAAAGTAAATGCCATAATTTAATGCATATTCTACTACAATATTAATTTATGAGTATTGCAAAAAGAAATTAACCTACTCTAAATCAATCAGCAATATCGCCTTTGCTATAACATTGATTTTCTGTCTCTTCTATTCTGTACTTATCACTTTGATTAGATATGTTTGGGAATGTAGATGATGACTGCAGCTGTGATAATGAAAGATTGGATGAAGACGAAGTAGCCACGGCAGCAGTATTTATAATATTATTTGTCAATGCTTCGACAAGGTTTTCATAATACTTTTCCGCTAAATCTAATAGTCTATCTTTATTGGATTCAAGGTATTTGGTAATGCTATCATCATTATCTTTGAGTTGTTCACCATCATTTGCTCTAGACGTGTTCTGAATTAAATTAATCATTTGTGGATCAGTTTTTAATATCTGGATTACTGCTGCAAAAGCTGTTGATATGAGTATTTTGTTGTTGGATAAAGCAGCTCTAGTATTATCTTTGACGAATTGCTGTAGCTTTGAATAGCCTTCATCGTTGTTCAAAACTTTTGCAATAAGCTTTTCTATTTTATCCTTTTGAGCAATAAGTTCCTGTATTTCTTGATGTTTTCTCTTGCACTCTTGTTCAGAAGAGAATGCAATTTTATCTAATATTGATATTTTATATTTCTTAGCCTCTATATCATTTGCCAATCGTTGTATTGTGCGTTGCATATTCTCAGCCTGATCTTTGGCTTGTTTATAGAGAGTTTCGATATGAGGAAGTCTATTAACAGCAATATCTACAGCATTAACTACTTGATCTATAGTCATACGTCTTTTCTTTATCAATTCTTTGTATAGTTTTAAAATTATCCATATTTTGCCATTTGTCTCTTTGTATATGGCATTGAGTTTATCCAATCCCCTTAGCTTCCAATATTCTCTGTATAGTTTAGATACCTTTGATGCAGGAAGGTTTAGTATGATGGCTACTTCAACAGGTGTCTTACCTTCGGAAAATAGTTTGTAGGCTTGGGCGGATATCTCTTGTTGTTTATGCTTCTGTTGTCTAGCTTCTTCTTCCTTTATGATAGCGTGTATGTCACGGGGTGACATTTTCTCTATTTGTGCAATTTCGCGCGTTGTCTTTCCCTGATTATAGTAAAGGTCGATAACGCGTCTTTTTCTTTCTTCGCTAATCGTCAATGTTATTTTTTGCCCTACAGTTTAAATGATTCAGCTTATAAGACTTTCATTTTATGATACCATTGATACCATTTTTTGCTGCCTGATTTCGCCTGATTCCTTCTAAACAGGAAACCTTCGTAAAACACCTCAATTTAATCACTATAATATTATATCGTACAGAATCAAAAATAATTCTTTAATCTAATAGCTTTAGATATAAACGTCATCTTATATTATAATAAATGACTTACACTAAAAGAAAGATAATCCTTGTTATATCGTTCCTCTTAGAGGAAACATCAACAGCATCATTTGAAGTCTTGTGCTTTTCTTAATTCAGATATGTTTATGTTTCTTTGTCATTGCTGGTCTTGTTGCAAGTCCGTGAAATCATTAGAACATCAGATGCACTAGTCATTTGTCTATGACTATGCCATAGTCATGCCGCCATATGATATATGTCCAATGACATATATGATATAAAACTAGATCGATATAATTGCACTACAAACTAGTTACTTCTATAAATATGGTTTTAAAGAAAAAATTTTTGTCTTATTGTTCTTTTATATTTGAGTTCTAATTAAAGATCTATGGCCTAGGTCCCTCTACTAGCTGTACATTATTAATGTCGTCACGTAATGAATCAATTGTTCCATAGATAGGTTGTTCTTGAAAATGTTCAGCTATACGTACACGTTCATCAGTTGTGCTAATGCGGATTATATTTCCGTTTAAAATGTCCATTGTTATATTTAAATCTTCCAACACAGGGTTAAAGCTCTCTCTGAGATCGACTGTTCCTGAAATAGTGGTAACGCCATTAGGATTTAGTTGCACCGATGTGTTGTTAGATCGGAAGTCAGAGAAACTCATATAATGGCGTGTAACTCCAGCTGTGTCAGTCATTGTAAAGTCAAAATACAATCCTGTTGCATTTCCATCAATAACAGCTAAGGCCCAATCTCCTCCAAGTACTAAAGATTGATTGCTTGCCTGTAAACCAATCATAGTAGCTATCAAACCATTTGCATGAAATGAATCAATAGTACTAGTGTTGTTTGTCTGTGCAAAAACTGGAATTGAGCCAGCAAAAACTGAAACTAACAAACCAAGAGATAAAATTAAGTAATCTAAAGATTTCATCATAGAATGCTCTCTATTAAGATATATAAGGATTAAAGCAATCTGTTACTATGCTTACACAGACAAATAGCCCTTTTGATTATCGATATAATCTACAACTCCTCTTTTATCTATTGCAAAATCTGTATCCAATTCAGGATGACCAGGACTTATACCCAATTTGGCGCAGAACTTTTCAGGTATACGCGCCTCAAGGGAATTCGATATGTGCTGGCATAAGACATGATATAACCGCCAATTGGAATGGGATTGCTACCAAATACTTGGTCTGGAGCAGACTGCATTTGATTAGTTACAAGGATTGCAAATCTACCATTAGTTTGTGCTATCTTCAACAACATATGCATATATTTATTCAACCTTTGCTGTTTTTCTGGAAGTCTGGAAATTCCCGCATAATCGACTCTGTAGTGAGAAGTCATCGAATCTTCTAATTGTGGTACTTAATCTAGTTGGCATTTCTCTATCTTGTCATTCTCCTTTTACATCTAGCGACAGTAGCAATTATACAATATTGAACAGAAGTATATGAACCTGTGTAGTTAGCGGGCCCAAAGGTCTCCATGACGTTATCATTCTATGATAGGATTCTAAATTAGACTAGTAGGCCAGAATCAAAACTTTCTCCTAAGTCTTTATCATTAGGAGTCAGTTTATAGGAATATAATAAGCGTATTATTCTATGGATTGCTCTTATACTACTATTTATTTGTAAAGGTCAAGGTTGACATAGCATAGCAGGCTTCATCTATTTTGGAATTATCATCAGTTGTATAGTAATAGGATATCTAAATATACCAGTTTTAGCACAAAGTGGGATACCTATTGAAACAGAGCCTGACACTTCCTCTGATTATAGTACATTTGCAGTATTCATATTCATTATTATAATTGTAGCAGTAATATGGAACTTAACACACAGATCCAAAAAACGACGGTATTTTCAAGCCGACGTTAAAAGGGAAGTATTAAAGGATCAAAATTACAAGTGCGCCATTTGCAAAAGAAGTAAACAGGTAGAATATACAAATATGTCTATCTCATTTATATCCTTAAGGTTAAGTAAAAATATTATAACTCTAATACACATTAATAATAGAAATTTTACATCTTTTCTTTTAAAGCATAAATACACTTATCATTAATAATACTACTAATATGGTTCAAATGCGTCAATTTCATGATGGAGAGTCTATTAGAGTCAAAGAGAAAGATCCTATAATTCCTGATCCTAGAAGATTTCCCAAATACATAACAGGAAAAGTAGGAAAAGTTAGGAAAGTCCGTGGTTATGTCCATTGTCCTCCAGATCACGAGAAGCGTCCACCTTATCATTCATGCATCTTTGATTTAAGTCAAATTTCACCTAATGCTACGCCTAATGATAAGGTCGTTATGGAGGTTTATGAAGATTTGATGGCGTATGAACCACTATCCAGCTTATCACCAAGGAGGTCTAAATAAGTAATGACTACAACAGATGAGGAATTGCAACAAATTTTAGATAATGACCCTCATAAACCGATAAATCCTCTGAGTGCATATTTAACACCTACACTTCCTGATTATCTGTGGAAGCTTGTTGCTTTTGAAGAATTCTTATGTGGTAATCAGATAATAGCTTTCGAGGAAAGCCGACGCAAGAAAGATGAACTTGAAGCAAAGAAGGGTTTTCAGTTTGGAGTATCGTACTTTGACCATAGAATTATTCGTATAAGAGAGGTTCTTAAAGATAAGGGACTGATTAAGGAAGCTAACCTTCAGGCCGAAGTAGAAAGGCAAAAAGGTCATTACGAAAAGAAGGGCAAAAAACCAGCAAATCCACTTGAGATAGAGGTCTTAGCAATGATTAACTTGACGTTGGGAGATAGTATGATCCTTAGCAGAGGCTTTGAACGCCATTATGAACAAATGAAAGGAAGAACTCCAATCACAGGTGCCAAAGTTGTTGCCAAAGCATGGGTTGATCCTGATTTCAAGGCCTTACTTAAAGTAGATCCAAAAGAAGCGATTCTTGGATGGGAACCCTCTGTCATTTATGCAAAAGATAAAGAGATAAAAAGAGTACAAACAAAGGATAATTAACGAACCCAGGAAATATTTAGCCGACTATGGATTGAAATTGGCAGATGATGTCGAAATTAGGGTGTACGATACTACAGCGGATATACACTACATGGTCTTACCTATGCGACCTGAAGGTACAGAAAGACTTTCTGAAGAAGAATTATCCATGTTAGTAACCAGAGATAGCATACTTGGTGTAGGCGATCCCCTTCCTCCAGACCGACTTCCAGCTGTGAAGGAAGCTATCATGTCAAAGGGTCATCTTTTATCCTATCCTTAATCCTATCTCCTTTGTTAGTGCCATTTGCTCATAATCATTAACTGATAGAAGTTTATAGCTGATACATTTATTGTGATAGTTTTCTATTTGTGCAATTTCAGCATAAGTCTTGTGCTGGTCAAAATAAAGGTCAATAACCCGCTTTTTTCTGTCTTCGGATATTTGCAAATATATTTCTAATAGTATAGATAATCGATACTTAAAAAAGGAACGTTTCTCATTACCGTCTACTTTCTTCTTTATAGGAACACTTCGTAAAGTACTAAAATGAGCACCTTTAATACACAATGCAAGAACCGAAATGAATAGTATATGTATCTGCTGATTCAAAGGATCAGCAGCAATATCCAATCAATGTTCATAATTAGATTTCCTGCTGTGAATTTGAGAGAGAAGTATTTATAATATCCCCGGAATCACCGGTATCGCCGGACTGTGTATTTTGAGCGTAAATTTAGCCATTCTCAGCCGGTGATATATTACTTGTTAGAATATAATATCCCCGGTGATATCACCGGCAGAATTGAACCTAAATTGAACTTAATTTTTAGCATTCCGGGGATTCAAAGATACCGGCGATACTTTACATATCTTCATGGGTCTTGGATCTAAATAATAGTTTGTTAATAAAATTACCACATTGATCTTCAATGTTACAGCCATATTACCCACATACTGATTCCACATCGGCAATAATAGATTCATTTAGATCAACATATGGAATTCACTTAGAGTTATAGCATCATATTGGAACATAGAGGGACTCAACGGGGTTTGGGTCCTGCATGTAAAGGGGTTCAGTAGTATGCTTTATTCACTTTGCAAGATCGATTTCTAAACACATTTAGGCATTTAAATTGTCTGTATTCAAGGATTTGAACCTTGCTGATAGATGGGTTCAGCATACTCCATTAGAGCATTTTGTGGTATTTGAGCTATGAGTAGCCGAGAATTAGATGATTTTTTAATTGAACTTTACTCGTCGTCAATTCAACCTATGCACTTCTTTAGAGTGAGGCTAAGCTTCATATTCTGTTCTCTATGAATTAAGTACTCTTAATAAGGACTTTATATAAGAATAAAATGAGTTAGGAAGTTTTATGTGCTAATGGAAGCTACTTTTCCTTCTATAATATGCTGTTTATGTCTTAATGATCAGAATGTTATTACAGATGTTGAATCAGGTGAAGTAATTTGTGGCAATTGTGGAATGGTAATTATTGAGAAGACTCAAGATACTAGTATTCCAGAATGGCGAGCATTTACAGTTGAAGAAAAAAATGAAAAAGCAAGAACTGGAGGTCCTACTTTTCTAGCCAGACATGATAGAGGTCTTGCTACAATAATTGGAAGAGCAAATAAGGATGCTAGAGGACAAGTTTTAGATGCAGCTATGCGTTCAATATTTGAGAGGTTAAGAACATGTGATTCTAGAACGCAACTTCACAGTTCAGCTGACAGAAACCTCTGGTGCGCTTTCTTTCAACTTGATATACTAAAGGATAAACTTGGCCTATCAGATGCTATAGTTGAGAAAACAGCTTACATCTATAGAAAAGCCTGCAAAAGACAGTTGCCTCGTGGTAGAACTATTGTTGGAATGCTGGCTGCGGCTGTTTATATTGCATGTCGAGAGATGGGAGCTCCAAGAACACTGAACGAATTTGCTCAAATCATAAATATTAAACGCAAAGATATCACACGTTGCTATAAAGCTCTAGCATTTGGACTAGAGATTAAAATTCCAATAGTTGATCCTATGAACTGCATTGTGAGAATAGCAAATAGAATAAAATTAAGCGATAAAACTAAACGCCAAGCAATCATAATAATGAACAATATTGCCAAAGAAGAGATATCATCAGGTAAAAATCCTATGGGATTTGCTGGATCAGTACTT
The DNA here is from genome assembly GCA_029240435.1 of Nitrososphaeraceae archaeon. Taxonomy (GTDB): domain Archaea; phylum Thermoproteota; class Nitrososphaeria; order Nitrososphaerales; family Nitrososphaeraceae; genus JAJNBK01. Next base: position 7,934 of record JAREAI010000038.1, read on the forward strand.
TATCTAGCAAGTAGTATGGCTGGAGATAATATTAAACAGAGCGTATTTGCAGAGGCAGCAGGAGTAACAGAGGTTACCATCAGAAATATATGCAGACCTCTGAGACAATATATTAATTCTAGCCAATTGAGTTAAAATAGACCAGATGACATGATCTTGTTTGCAACTAACAGTAACCTTAGCATACGTATAATAATAATAGCAATGTAGGTTCTAAAACTCAAAGAGAAAAAGATAGATAGATTGACTGAAGCACTTACTAAAGGTGTAATAAAAATATTAAGAGTAGAGAAGAAATATGTTATAATAATATCTAAAGATCATTATAGAAATCCGTATTTTTCTGGTATTATTAGACTTTGATAATAGTAGCAAGTATGTGACTAGAGAATAAATGATCTGATCTATTTGTTAAATGTTCAAGGCGTGAACATCAAAATGTGATCATGATAGAGCTACTCCAACAGTGACAAGATGAAATGTCTTATTGGTAATTTGCACATGCGAAAGATTTACGCTGGATAGGAAGGCTCTGTTAACTTAACAACTATTTAGGCATGAATTAGAGTTCCTTTCTAATAATGTAAAGCTGTGCGTATCTTAGTATATTTTACGGGTATAGTTAAACGCACGAACACATACCGAACTAAAAGTTGCTTATGGTTTGTACTTCTATTTTAGTTCCAGTTATAGGTCTGAATCCAAAGAAAGGAGGAAATTCTGAAAGGTACGGTATATTATCAATTGATGTTCAAATTAAACGAATAAGCGATAATAAGCTTGTCATAGTATCACACAGAAATCTCTATAGGATGAAAAATGAATTGTCTTTCTTAATCACGGAGCATCAAAAGAGACAAAAATTCTTGTATTTCCACATCAGACTACAGATATACGAATTATCCTAAAAAAGTTCAATCTTTAATTAACTGATATTGCCACAGCCTGTAACCTACAAATGCGCGATCTATAAAAACAATTTGATTTTGTACTAGGCTCAGAATATGCTTCTGCATCGATAGATTCTCCTCAGATTTAAGAATATTTAAGTAATACTTTTCCTCATAGTTAAAATTCTTTTATAAAGAAATGAAAAAGAAGATTATATGGTTTTTATCTTATTGCTAATTAGTATGTCTTCTTTTTATTGTGTTCTATTATTAGGCATTAGAAGTACTTCTTGTTGTGTGGATATTGTCTCTTGATACTTGTTGGAATGTTTTTACAGTATTCGCTCCTATTCTCGATAGTTCCTTTACATTATCTGTTGTATGCTGAACAGATGCGTTGAAAGAATCCAGATTTGCAAATACGCTATTGTTTAATACTCTAGTTGCTGCTATGGCATTATCTGCAAAGCTATTAACTATCTTTCCATAGTTTTCAGCTACCTGTCCAGGAGACACCATCCAATCTGACCAAAGTCGTAATGAATTAACGATAATGTCCTTTTGGGATTCTACATAATTGTCTGTGATTTCTCTAATTGCTTGGATCGTATTTTCCTGATAATCATTAACAACTTGTGTATAACGTGGAATCTCTTTTCTTGCTTCATTTGTTGTTTTCTTGATATTATCCTTCGTCTCATCGAATGCTTTATTAACAGCTTGCTGCTGTTCTCGTTGAAGTTGTGCTGTAGTTGAATGTGATTGTGTTGATTCTTCTTCTTTTCGCTCTTGTTTCTTTGTTGACATATATACAAATACTGCAGCTTATAGCATATAAAGAATGGTATACAATGGCGTTTATTGCCATAAAAATCCATTAATAATAACATAGCTTGCTGATGTGGTTTTCATCAGGAGATGACAACTTCTAGCATTGTCTATAAAGTCTTCACCGGAAAGGTATTCCATGATTGCTTTAGATCACAGCTACTATTCATTATGTTACTACTCAAAATGGATTAGACATAGGAGATTTTACTGGAATAGTTGCCCTTGTTGCTACTGCCATAACTTTCGCTCTGACATATCGTCACGGCAGCCAGTCAGAGCAGACACGCATAGCTAGAGACACATGGAAGAAAGTTTCATAGAAGAATAACAAATTCAATGAAATACTTGAGAAGTATAAAAAACAATATGAGGAGATAGTAACATTGTAAAAGATTTTGACATTTCTAAAACAAGAATTGAATTAGATAAAAGGTGTAGAGCAGCAAAGAAAGATTAGCAATCTACTACTGTGCATGTGTGTGTATAATCATTACCAATTTACAATTTTACCTTAGAGATTTGCACTCAAAATATATTTTATCCTTGTATTCTAGAAACCTGACTTCTATGTCATCCATGCTCTGACTTTTTATTAATTGTGCAGAATTAATATTCTCATAACCATATGAAGATACAAAGTACATTCTCTGCATATGCTTTTCAATGGTGCAAATATCCTTAATAGATGTCAAAAATCTTTGTAAACACTTAGAATCTGCAGCTTTTTCTATATTCTTGTTATGCACGCCGACAGCAATCAAATCTTCTGTATTTCTTTCATAAATGCAAACATCAAAAGTGTATTTGGTACCTGATTTGCCGCATACATCTTTTTCCATGGCAAATTTGTAAGATTTTGGATTGTATATGGAAGAAAAATAAGTTGCAAGTCTAAAAATTGAAAAACAATCTTCACAATCAAGAAATATCTGTTGGAGGAGGATAATTGATTGACCATTCAACTTAGAAAGTCGAGCCGCTAAATTAGTTCTCCTTCTAATAGAACCAAATTCCATTTTACAGCCACAACTTTCTGCAACCATTTCTAAAATTTGAGATGGTATATTATAGTTAGCAAGACGTGATTCTATCTTATGGCGTTCCTCATCGTTTAATTGGTTAACTTTAGCCAAAATAAACACTAAGACTACATTAAAGACACTATTAAGTGTAAGTCCAACGATCAAACATTATCTCACATTATTATTTTTTTGCAAATATATTCCTGCAGATAAAGCAGCTGGTAACTATGAGATTGTCAATACAGCTTTAGAAAGAGTATCCCCCAATCACAATATCTGCGTTGAATATCTGGTAGGTCAGTATTTGCAATTTTAAGAAGGTTAGTGACATGTCGTACACTCATACCTGCAGCTTTAGATAATCTATATAATTTTAGAAAAGGCTCAATATCACCTTTAGTCTCTTCATAAACCATATTCAGATTGTGTAGCCGTTTTAGCTTCCAATATTCTTTGTAAAATTTTGTTGCCTCTGACTCTTTCAGATTTAATGCGATAGCTACTTCTAATGGAGTCTTTCTATCAGAAAAGAGTTTGTATGCTTGAGCAGAGAGAGATAGCTGTCGTTGTTGCTGTTCTTGATATTGCTCAGCTTTATCGTTATCTTGTTGTTCTTTCGATGCTTCAGTCTTCTCTTCAATTACCTTGTTCAAAATAACTCCTATATCACGTGGAGATATTCTTGCCTGCTTAGATATTTCACGATAAGTCTTGCCCTGATTGTAAAGCTCTAAAACAAGTCTTTCTCTTTCCTGTCTAGTTAAAATCGTCATATCTTCTATCTTCAAGAAATATATAGTATAATGGAAGCTTAAAGCTATTGTTGTTATTATTTGATACCAGTTTTGTTATCATTGATATCTCTTAGTTGCCTCTGTTATCGTCTGTTTCCAACTGTTACCATTGTACAGTAATTGAATTCAGAGTATCAATAATAATGCTGCCCTATATGTACTAAATATGGGTAGTGGATTTCCTTTGAAATTAACTCTCGACATAATAATACGCATTATTTCTTTCCCCTTTCACATACATCTTTTGTATTCACAAAATTACATTATCCACTCACTCTACTAATAGGATGTTTTAATTTCAAGAAGTTAATCACCTTTGAATCCTGCAAATATGCTGTTTTCATGAACCATCTATCTGACTTCAGACTAAAGTTTCACATGCAAAAGTATCAGAATTTCCTAAACAGTAGATGTATTTGAAAATTTCATTTTATTGTAGTCTCTGGTATAATGACGTGACAGATATAGAAGTAAAAGAAGTATGCATAATATCCCCGGAATCACCGGTATCGCCGGATTGTTAATTTTGAGCGTAAATTATCTATTCTTAGCCGGCGATATATGACTTATTGGAATATAATATCCCGGTGATATCGCCGGTAGAATTGAACCTAAATTGAACTCAATTTTTAGTATTCCGGGGATTCGGAGATACCGGCGATATTATACATATCTTCATAGTTCGGGCGTTAATGTATTGTTAAAACTCACGTATTTATTATATTGATATTATCTAGGATTGGTCTAACTTGCGCCACCTAAACCGGGTTCAGTAGGATTTGGTCCCTACATGTAAAGGGATTCAATGGTATGATTTATTGACATTTGAACATATTCACTTCTTGTTAAAATATAAATTCAAATACCTCTAATAAAAGGCGAGAGAGAGTGAATCATGAAGAACATTATTTCCGTCACAGGCGCGTCGAGTGGCTTTGGTGCCCTCGCTGCACGTGCCCTGGCTCGTGCGGGTCACACTGTTTATGCTAGCATGCGCGAAACAACCGGCCGCAATGCGCCCCAAGTCAAGGAAGTAGAAGAGTACGCGGCCGCACACAGCGTGGACCTGCATGCGATCGAACTGGATGTATTGTCGCAGGAATCCACTGATGCGGCGCTACAGACTATCGTCTCTGAAAACGGTCGCATAGATGTAGTCGTTCACAATGCAGGTCATATGGTCTTTGGTCCCGCCGAAGCCTTCACACCGGAACAGTTGGCCCAACTCTATGACACAAATGTGCTCAGTACGCAGCGCGTAAACCGCGCCGCACTTCCTCATTTACGCGCGCAGGAAAAGGGCTTGATCGTTTGGGTATCTAGCAGTAGTACGCGCGGAGGAACACCACCATATCTCGCTCCCTATTTCGCCGCCAAGGCCGCGATGGATGCCCTGGCGGTTAGCTACGCTAGCGAGCTGGCCCGCTGGGGGATCGAGACATCCATTATCGTGCCGGGTGCTTTCACCTCGGGAACCAGTCACTTCAAGAATGCCGGCTCCCCGAACGACAAGGCGCGGGCTGCCGAATACGATTCTGGTCCGCATAAGGGATTATCTGATCAGATCCAGAAGGACCTTGCCGCCACTGTGCCGCCGGACGCGGATGTTGCTGCCGTCGCCGATGCCATCGTCAAGGTCGTCGACATGCCATTCGGCAAACGGCCTTTCCGTATACACATCGACCCTGTTCAGGATGGCTGTGAGATAGTCAACGCTGTCGCCGATCGTATCCGGGCCGAGTTTCTGCGTCGGATAGGCCTCGCTGATCTCCTTGCACCCCGGGTGAACGATTAATGGCACATGCATCATCAACTAAGAGCGTCATCGTCACCGGAGCTTCGCGTGGGATCGGACGCGCTGTAGCGACAAGGCTGGCACGCGACGGCTTCGCGGTCGTGGTGAACTATGCCGGCAACGCCACCAAGGCAGACGAAGTCGTAACTGAGATTAAGGCCGCCGGCGGACAAGCCATCGCCGCGCAGGCTGATGTGGCGAACGCAGCCGACGTAGATCGTCTGTTCAAGGAAGCAGTGGACACCTTCGATGGTATCAATGTGGTGGTGAACTGCGCAGGCATCATGCCGCTTTCACCTATCGCTGGAGGCGACTTGGAGCTTTTTGACAAGGTGATTGCCACCAACCTACGCGGCACCTTTGTGGTGTTGGGACAAGCGTCTCGACAGGTTTCGACAGGCGGACGCATCATTGCTTTCTCGAGTAGTGTCATCGCCATGGCATTCCCGACCTACGGCCCCTATATCGCTTCCAAGGCAGGCGTTGAGGGTCTGGTCCGCGTGCTTGCCAATGAGCTGCGAGGTCGTGATATTACTGTAAACGCCGTGGCTCCTGGCCCAGTGGCTACAGAGCTGTTCCTCGCCGGTAAGGCAGAGACGCAGATAGAACAGCTGCGCAAACTCCCACCGCTGGAACGCCTTGGCCAGCCGGAAGACATTGCCAACCTGGTGTCATTCCTTGCCGGCCCAGACGGAGGCTGGGTCAACGGTCAGGTCCTGCGCGCCAATGGCGGTTTTGTGTAGCGCCTTTCAGTGGATCCACTTCAAGAAAAGCCGAACGCCCAAGCATAAGAGCGCGGCTGCCTTTTTTGATTTTTATTATTTTAATCACCTGAAGTTACTTTGACGAGAGGCAGCCATATGACAAATCTGATAGGAAGAAAATTTGCCGCGTCTAACGCTGATTATACAGAGCCCACCTCTAGGCAGTTTATAACTAACATCTTGAAAATCAGCTATGCCTATCATCACAGTCTAGATTTAACCTTAAGCGGATACAAGTTTGGGCGCCTTTTCAATAATTGATCTGGCCCACTCCCATCTTGGTGATCTTTCCATTGTCCACATGGAATCTGAGAAAGGTCTTAGGCATATCGGAATGAAACCTCCCATAAATCGTAAGCCCACCTAATCTTACAGACGAAGAGTTAGATAATATCGCTAACGTTAAGAATGGGCATTCTCGTAAGATAATGAAACGCAGCATCATTGCAAGGTGTAATACTCTGCATACGTTAATGTCCAAGGACATGAATCAGTACCAATGTGCAGCTATACTGGGACGCTCACAGGAGACAGTATCATATAACCAGGCATACTTACGTTCCTATTTTAGGAAGAAATGCGATATTATGTACAGGATAGATTGCCTGAACTTTGGGAAAGTTGTCTAACAAACCTACATTCGTGCATAGTATAAGAACCCGTATAGTTAGCGGGTTCGGTGGGATGCAGCTGAAAATTCAGACGAATCTACAAATGGAAGTAGATATATACCTCAATTCTAAGGAGTAAACCAAATTCTATATTAATAAGCACGATTGAACAAGAATATGTTTTCTCTTAGAAAAATTACAGGAAACACATCTTCAGTACTAATCACTATTTTCTTGCTTGCTGTGATTATTGTCACACTTCCTGCATTAATAACTACTACTGGTACCAATCGTGTTTATGGTCAACCAGATCAAATGAACTCTACCGTTGCAGATTCATCTCCAAACATACAAAATATACCAGTAGAAAAAATAGTCCAGGTAGGAGATATTGAGATTGCATACAAGATGTCAGGTAAAGGTGACCCTATTTTACTTATTAGTGGCGGTTCTGCCGATAAGAATGCTTGGGATCCGTCTTTCATAAGAGACCTTTCCTCAAATCACACAGTAATTGTATTTGATACTCGAGGAGTTGGAAATACAACAATTGGTTCCAAACCATATACTATGGAGCAACTTGCAAATGATACTGCTGGTTTACTGGATGCGCTGAAAATACAGAATGCAAATGTTCTTGGATATTCCCTTGGGTCATATATAGCAGAACAGCTTACAATTACGAATCCAGAAAAGGTTAACAGGCTTATACTTGCTGGGGCATCGTGTGGTGGAAAAGACGGTATACCTAAACCACCTGAGTTTTTAAAATTGCAATCCGAGATCGTAAACAAAATCTCAAATAATGTTACTATTTCTCGGGAGGAAAATATAGCTCTAGCAAATGCCTCATTAGGAGCGGGATGGATAAGACTGCATCCTGAGTCTCTTGAGAACATTACAGAAGGCATAGGTTTCTTTGCTAATATTTCCCCTGAAGCTCAAGAGGGGCAGGCTAACTTAGGATTTGCTTGGGAGGCAACCAACTGGAATGGTGCTTGTGATGAGCTTGCGAAAACAGCCAAACCCACGTTGGTCATAACTGGAACCGATGATAATTTCTACCAACCACATGTCAATTCTTTAAAGATTGTAGAAAAGATTCCAGGAGCATGGCTTGTACAGATCGAAAATGCTGGTCATGCGGTAATGGACCAATATCCAGATGAAATCAGTAAGATATTACAAACATTTCTTTCGACGACTACTACTACAACAGCCCAACCTTAGTAAGAAAGTGTATCCGCCACCAGACTATTCAAAATTCAAGAATGCGACCGAAGCCGCTTCTGATCACGCAGGTTTAAGAGAATCATAAGTACGGTCATAGTATTATTCTGGCGTTTGGATTGTTCTCTAAATTGATACAATAATACAGCGGGTTCGGTGGGATGCGGAACAAATTTGACTCATTTTTGCCACCCAGTCAGACAACATTTGACTTAATTAGCTAGCTTTAGCTTTCCAGCAATTAGGATATAGTACAATCTATTTTATTTCTTCACTTATTGTTGTTTTCAGCTGAAAAGCAGTGCCAGTGGTTTGTGAACCAAATTTGACACGATTATGCGTCTCAGCTTCTAGTTCTTAATTTAGTATTAGATAATCATTGGTTCGGATTAGATAGTTCTGGTAACGCTAGTAGTTCAATAATTAGACCCATCTTAGAATAATAATAATATTAGCTATAAAGATTCATCTCATTCAATTTTTAGAGTTTAAATCATGTATTGAGTGCTTATATAAGGAGAAAGAAGTTTTATCAGAGTTGTGAATTATAGATATAAAAATGGAAAAAAGAGAGAAGTATTTTAGTATTCTTCTATTCTAACTAGTTAGACTCTTTGCTTCTGCATCTACTGTATATGTAACACTGAATGGTACGCCGCCTAGTGTATGGAATGCAACTTGACTAGCTGCAAAGTTCATAGAACCAGCATTATAACTTGGTACTGTTCCTGCCCCATTAGCTTGTAATAGCAATGAGATTGCAGATTCTCCTTGAGCAAATGGTGCTGTCACTGGCTTACCATGAACTGCATCTGGTCTTACATTCGCATCATAATTTTGCAATAGTCTAACTTCAACGGGCTTGCTAGCAGACCATGACAATGTACCTACCCAAATCTTTCCATCAGTTCTTTGTGGAAGTACTACTATTGCCTGATGCATTTCATGACCAGGTAAAGTATCTACTGTTGAGATTGCAGTTTTTTGAGCTGTAAAATTTGTGGCTGTCATTGATGTCGTTTCAGTCTGGTTCTGTGCGGCTCCTCCTTCTGTCATGTTTTGTGCATTTGTAGTTACTATTGGAACTTGTGTGGCTGCAGCTACTAATGCTAACACTAACACTATTGTTGCCACTACAATCCATGTTACATAAGTTTTCATAAGAGGTTTATTAAATATAAATAATATATAGTATTTAAACTTTTAATATAATTTCTTAATTCTAATTGGACATTTATCTCAAAAAATGCCAAAAAAACCAGGTTTTTATGTAAAACTTGTGTTTCCTATTGGACTTCACGTATTGATAAAATTCACTTAAAAGAGCAAAATTATTTGAGTTTGGTATATCTGCAATTTTTTGACTGTCGTAGTTTATTTTACTGGCATTAGCATATGACTCCTTGTATTAAATACGACATTCTATATCTTCTAACTAACATATGAACCCGTATAGTTAGCTGGTATGGTAGAATGTAGGACAGAATTGACTCTATTTTGCTATTCAGAAGTTAGGACCTCAATGCACATAGATTAATGACTACATCACATATATCAAAAAAATAGAGACCAAGATCCAAGACCTCTTAATATGTGATCTTATATTATCTCTTAATTCAGGAGTCATCAAGTCTTCTGGTTTATATCCATGATCTCTCATTGCATGTTCTTCAGCATTTTTCATAATTTCTTCTTCTGTTTCACCCTTGCAAACGTAGTCACAGTCCATTCCTACTTCTCTACATGAGACAGCTAACATTGTTTCTTTATCAAGACAAGCTACGATAATAAATTATAATATGAATAAATTTACTATAACATAAGCAGTTACTTAATGCAAATTCTGCGGGTTCGGTGAGATATGGGACAATTATGACTCATTTTTCCACCCATGATTCATTTTATTTATAGAAATACATTCCCCCAGAATACTAAGATTGATGACGGAGAAATAAATATCTCAGAATCTATATTATATCATTTTGCAAATGTTAGAGAATTTCTTGTTATTTGTTAATTAATCCGTAGGCTAAATGAAAAGGTGGCACCTTTTCCATCAGAGTTATTTTCAGCCCATATCTTTCCACCATGAGCCTCTACAATAGCTTTTGAGACAAATAGTCCTATACCTATTCCGTCATTAGAGGACTTGGAAGTAGTAGAAGTAGTAGTAATGAACTTTGAGAATAGCCTTGAAAATATTTCATGATCTATTCCTTTGCCTGTATCCTTCACACTAACAAGGACATAGTTGTTATTATTATCATCGTCTTCTTCTTCATCATCCTCCTCCTTTCTTTGACAGCTAATAGATATAGTTCCCTCTGGTTCATCCTTTGTAAATTTAATAGCATTGTTTAATAAATTAGAGATAACTTGAACTATCCTATCCTTATCTGCTTTAACGATTATATTTCTATCTCCTTTGAGTTCAACTAACAGATTCTTTCCTTTTTGACTCTCATTATATTCACTAATTATACTTGATATTAATTCTTCTAGATTAAACTGCTTTTTATTTAATACCAGTAATTGACTTTCAATTCTTGAAACATCTAATATATTACTTGCTAGTTCTTTTAATCTTTTTGCATTTCTGATAATCACTTCCAGTGTCATAATAAGTAGCCTCTTCAATTTCACTTTTTAATAACTCTGCTGTTCCTAATATTGGCTGTATAGGTGTTCTCAACTCATGAGCTGCAATATTGATAAATTCAATATGAATTTTGTTCTGCTGTTCTATTGTCTGATAAGCTAAGGCTAATTCTTTATTGACTGCTGTCAATTCTTTGCTGAGCTCTACAAATTGTTTATTTGTTAATGCAAATTGTTTATTTGTTAATGCAAATCTTTTGTTAGTCTCTGCAATCTCTTTGTTGACTTCTGCAAGCTTATGGTTTGACTCAAATAATGCCTTATTAGAAGCATTTTGCTCTGATATTTTTAATTCAAGCTGCTGATTAGCTCTTGCAAGAGCCATGTTTAATTCATTTAGCTCTTCTGTCTTTGAAGCTAGATCTTCTGTCTTTGAAGTTAAATCTTCTGTCTTTAATTTAAGAGCCTTCTCAGACAAGTTCAAATTAAATACATCTATGATACATGGTATATATTTCTATATACATTACAATATTGACACTAAAGCTGAAATATCATATAATAAATTCAATTTCGAAGAATATTGGGACTATATATTGAAGATTTATTTATCATTTAGTAATATAGCATTTGAAATAATGAAAGATATTGACCCTTCTATTTTGTAAACATCATTTTGATTGTATGAGAACAGTTGCAAACAAGGAAAAGGACTTCCTTCTAATGTTCTTGTCTTAATATGTACGATAATAATAGTAATATATTTTATTCACACACACACACATCTTCCTTAAACAAATGCTTTAAGTAACTACCATTAGATTTTTGCCATGATGTTCAAGTAACATCTGTTTTTGTTCTTTTGTGAGCCTTCGATCAAAGTCTTCCTGATGATAAAAACAAAATCCTTTCAATTTCATATTGTCGTCATATTTTGTTGGTAGTGACATTTCATATTCTATGAGTTTATCACTTTGATCATTGTAGTAGAATGAGGCTAAATCAGCAATTATAGATATTCCGTTTTTACCAGAGCTTTGAGCCTGTTTTGCTATTCTTGCAAGAAATGACATTAAATCTATGTCCGAACGAAAATATGCTTTTACAGAATCTATGATCACAAGAGAACCTTGTTTTTCATATTTCCTTACATCAATGATATTGCTTTGATTATTCTTATTATTCTCTCCTGACAATACACTTCTAACCATCCCAGTAGTTTCATAATATGGAACGATTAATACAATTCCATTATTATCTTCAAGTTGCATTTTCGCATAATATGAATAAATCCTTCTTAGTGTGATCATATCAGGATATACAACAAGAGAATGTACACCATATTCGGCTAGTCTCATTTCTTCAAAAATGGTATCACTGGTGCCCTTTGTTTGTTGTATTATTTTTATTCAATCCCTATGATACTGCGTTGAATACAACGTTATTAACTATTGTAACAAGCTGTTGTACAACATAGATTTCACCACGAAACTAGTACAGCTTCTAACAAGTCGATTTTAATTAGCGTGTATAATGGAAATGGTTTTACATCTGGCTACATATATAGATAGATGCAATTGTAAAACCCCATCTGAAAAGGTTCCTCCCAAAGTGGATCTTATAGATATTGGAATACATATATTGATAAGTAAAGTAATCCATCTATTTGCTGTAGAGAAGATAAAAGAATGGACAAAATTCTTAAGGCAGTTCTGCAACGACAAATCCCCTTCATTATAGGTGGGACTATAACTGGTATAATTGTGACATATTACTATGGCTTTTTATTTAGTATTATCGTAAACAGTGCTATTTGGACGTTTATCTCTTTTATTGTCAATAAGTATTACTGGAAGTCAACAGGATTTAAAGATGAGAAATATCTTATGCACTACGCAGTATCAAAGCTTAATTCTAGGTAAAGAACAATCTTAGCATAATCAAACTTTCTATCGTAATTAGGACGGAGTTATTGCAAAATACGCTAATCAAAGTACAACTAAGAAACTGTGGATCTATTTATCATCAATCAGATATATCCCATTTATTATAATCATTATCACTATGAAAACTTCTGACTCTCCTATTTTGTAGGTATCACTTTGATTAGATAACTTTGGGAAGGTAGATGATGATTGCCGTAATGAAAGGTAGTAATAAAGGGTCAAAATTTTTACGGGTTCGGTGGGATT
>JAREAI010000269.1:0-4195 GCA_029240435.1 Nitrososphaeraceae archaeon
ATACTGTAGCCCTAAATGCTTTATTATTGCTCATCTCATAAAGCCTACACTTTTGAAGTCTACCGGTCGCTTCAAGCATCAGGTTGTATATCATATTTAAAACCAGGTTACCACTATCATATATGTAAGTAGCAGTCCAAGGATTTCCAGCAGCATCTACCGGTCTTGAACTTTGTCCGGCAACTAGGAAGTGATGTATATTTGGTGAATCTAAGGCAACTGCTAACGGAAGATCTTCAGGTTGTTCAGATGGTACTGATGCTCCTTCTAATAAAACGTTGATAGTATTTGCCACAAGTTCTACATGACCCATTTCTTCTGTTGCTATACTTCTTAGCAAGTCTTTGTACGGGGTCGCATCGCCTCTAAAATTCATATTCTGAAACAAATACTGCATCATTGTTCTCATTTCACCAAATTGTCCTCCTAGACCTTCTTGTAAAGCCTGAGCAGCCTTCGGGTTGGGTTTGTCTCCTTGTGGTATAACATTTGGAAGTTTATTTATAGATAGAAACATACTCAATGGTGGATAACAAACTAGTTATGTCTTGTACAGTCATATGGTTATATGATGCTTAATGGCAAAAATCATGATACAATATTATTTCAACTTTCTAGTTTGCAGAAATAGAATTACTTTTATAGATATTGTATTAATACCTCCCCTAAAGTTGGAAATTCTGCTAGCTGAGGATAAGAAGGACATTATAACTACTTTCAAGATGGCACTAGAGGTCAGAAGCCACCGAGTTATAGTTACAGACAATGGTCAAAAGTGTCTGGAACTTTATCATGATAAACTACAAAATATTCGATATTTGACACATGCTTCAGCGAATGTTCAACCATTTGATATTGTTATTTTGGATTATATGATGCCACAGATAAATGGTCTAAATGTCGCCAAAGAAATATTGGCAGTAAATCCTCATCAACGTATTCTGTTTGTTTCAGCCTATATCAACAGTATTGTAGAAGAGTCCTTTGCTACACAACAACTGTTAAAGCAAGAGACGATAGAAGTATTGCAAAAACCAGTAAGCCCAGAGGTTTTGATAGACACAATTGAAGACAGGGCAATTTACTCCAAATTAGAAAAATTTGGCGTGAATATGGATAGCGCAAAAGCTGCCAACTTTACGCACAAACAGCTACTATTTTTGCGGGATTTCCTAGATAGACATATGAAGAAGAAAAGTAAGAAAAAGCCTATCAGTAGATAGGGAGGCTGATTCTCCCTTCCATTTTACTTATGTATACTAATGTTAATGTTAATGCTAATTACTAGCCTTGATAGTATCAAAATGTCAACTGGAATAGTCTATAGTCCAGTTATAGTCCAAAAATATTCTTTGCATTCTTAAACATCAATAGATCAAGTGATTCTTTATCAAGTTCCATCTTATGAACAAAACGTAAGTAAGATTCCATATTACAAATGGGCCAATCGCTTCCAAATAACAGGCGATGTTTCTTACCTACATAGCTTAATAGTTCGTTTAATTTAGTAGCATAATACCTCTCAGCATCCAATGTAAAATCGCCAATTATTAAACCCGATATATCTGCATATACATTTCTATTCTTGTAGAGTATTTCTTGACAATCTATTATCCAGGGATTTCCTATATGACACATAATTATCTTTAGTTCTGGATTGTCAACAGCAACGTCATCAATATTCAAAGGATGAGAGAATTTAATCTTTGCCGTATTTGAAAGTGTGCTTCCGGTATGGATCATAACTGGTGACCCAAACTCTACACACATATCATAAATCTGCTGGTATTTTTCGTTAGATGGATAATAATATTCATACCCGCAGTAGAGCTTTATGCCTCTAATGATTTTGTCCTTTAACCATGTTCTATAGTTTTTAAGGTCTTCGTCTGTATGATTGTCAATGGTAAATCCTGCAACAACTCCAAGCTTATTTTTGTTATCATAATTTTTCATACTAGCAATTATTTGTGATACAGATGGTCTATTCCTGTCAACTTTATATGATGAGAGTATGATTGAATAATCGATATTGTTATTTTCCATGGATTCAAGTAATGCCTTAAGTCTTTCTTCCAAGGAAACAAATCTTCTTGTATTGTTAATCCCATCATAATGATTAGTGTGGACATGACAATCTATAATTGGCATATGCATCATCTTTTTCTTTATAAATTACGGCTCGACTCTGTGATGCGGATTTAGCCATTCAATAAAACTAGCATAGTTTAACGATCGCTTGTCATAAAGATAATTGTTAAGTATTTTGATGAACCTAAATCCATTTTTTAATTGAAAAGATAAAACTGGATCTTTAAGTTCTCCTTTTACCACTTTTTTGGCATACTCTTGCGCTGACATCTTACCTGCATATATATAATAATTGTACAATCGTCCTCCAGCAACTATTCTCTTAAGGTTCATTCTCATGGTCATTTGTTTTCTTATATTATATAGCATTGTTGCAATACCCTTACTACGAAATTCGGGATGAACGGAAATATCGGCCCCATAAAGAGTGTCTCCAGTGGGGTCGTGATTTGTGAATAAGCCTTGCCCAGTTACATCATCCCAGGTATGCTCAGCATAATTGGGCCTCAGAGAAACCATTAGGGTGCTTGATGATCCTACTATTCTTCCATCAACTTCAACTGTTAATTGACCTTCAGGAAAGATCTTTATATGACTTCGAAGGAAGAATGGTGGCCATATCATACCGTAAGTAGCCATATCAGGAAATGAAGCTTTTTGCAAGTCGACTATTTTTGGAATGTCACTTGTGGTTATGTTTCTAATTATTAAGTCACCTATATTGCTTTTAACTTTATATTCAATATCCTACCTCACGCTCTAAATTCAAGCTTTTCACTAATAATTGCTACTCAAATCTAGGGTAGCTGAGTTTTACTTTTCGATTCTCCTTCTTCGTCTTCTTTTAATGATTGCAATATTCGTGCATTTACATCATCCAAATTCAACTTTTCCCTAAGATACCCTGTGAAATCGCTTGGAGTGATGATTCCTAATACCTTGTTTTCATCCACGACGAGCAAATGTCGTACTTTATTCTGAATCAT
Organism: Nitrososphaeraceae archaeon; assembly: GCA_029240435.1. Classification (GTDB taxonomy): domain Archaea; phylum Thermoproteota; class Nitrososphaeria; order Nitrososphaerales; family Nitrososphaeraceae; genus JAJNBK01. The sequence goes on from JAREAI010000269.1 coordinate 3,078, forward strand.
AATATCAGCTGCTACTTCAACTGAGGAATTAGCATCAATAGTAGCTAGAGGTGAGGACATAATACGATGAACTATTACGTCATTGCTGTTGATAGCCTTGGTACATACTTGTCTAACCAAGTCTCGTTCTGTTACTATTCCTATAGGTTTGTCTTCAACATCAGTAACCACAAGTGAACTCACTTTTTTGTCTCTCATTTTCGTTGCTGCTTCTTGTGCAGTATCAGAAGGACTTATGGTCTCTAGCCTTTCGGTCATAAGCTGACCTACTGTCGTCGTTGCTGATGGCATACTGTTTTTAGGTTATTGCTAGATGATATTATTATATATAACTGTCAAAATAATTCTAGAATAGTAAACGCTAACCGTCACGTTATTACAAAGTAAAAAGTAGAACGTTTACGTTATTACTCAGAGGGGATCTTATTTCAAATGGAGAATCTTTTAATCTATATGCAGTTTGTTGATTCATCTTCTATTATGCTAGAAATTATGAAGATAATGACAGACCCATACTTAGTTTAGTTATATTCTAGTATTGTTTAACGGGCTCACTACATTTCCTCCAACATCCATTACTTTAAAGTCTCTAAATTCTACATCATAACCATCAGTTCTGAGTCCAATGAGTCCTCCATTCATTAAGTTCTCGTCATCGGTCCACTCAGTAATATACGTCCAGCCGCTGCCTTTGTCAATATACATCTTAATATTATTATAGCCATGATCTTGACTTACAACTATCTTCAGCCCAATCCATCTCTTCGAAGGTATTTCATTATTGCTGCTACTCTCTCCGTCATTCTCATTTGCAAGATAAACCCTTTTGGGATTATGATTGTCACTATATTTTCCATCATTTTTTTCCTTTATCTCTGAATAGCCATCTGCTCTTATGCCTGTGCTATACTTATTTTCTCCATCATGGTAGTTGTACAAAAACCCTATGCTATCTGTTCCACCATTTCCATTGTAATTATTATATTTGAAGTATACTTGAGCCAAATAATTTTGATTGTCTTTTATTTCGTACTGGGCTAGTGCCCTGAATTTATCAGCTTGTACATGACCCATTTTATTTTGTATTTTCATGTCTCCTTGGTTTATCCACCAGAATA
>JAREAI010000270.1:0-4180 GCA_029240435.1 Nitrososphaeraceae archaeon
TTTCTTGCTTTTAAAAGGACAAAGACTGCGACTGCACCCATCATACCGCCTAATACCAAGAGTACTTGTATGGGAAAACCTCCAGTAGCAGTTGCCGTTCCTGCTGGAGCCTGAGAAGTAACAAATGCAAGTTCCCCTCCTCCTGCTGCGGCTACCCTAGCAAATCCGGTGATCTGGATTTGACCACTCGGAGGAGGCGTAGATGACTGTATAGTCGTCTGTGTTCCGTTGACTGTAGCTACCGCAGTCTTTTCCGTTGCTGAGTGAGTTCCTTCTCTAAAGCTACTCTCGCCAAGTGAAAAAATCGAAACAACCTTAGCTCCCCCTTCTTCAATGTATCCTGCTCCAGCCGCGCCGGCTTGGCTACCAGTCGGATCGAAAAGAAAATGCCATCTTTCCATGGGCGCTCCAATCTCCTCGAAAGTAAATAAGGGATCATTCATAATTGCCGCCGCTTCAGGAGAATTTAGCAGATTTGCTGCAAAGTCAGGATAAGTAACCTCAAGCAATCCAATAGGATAATTAACATTTATCATGCCGTATTGTTGTGTATCTAAAATTAATGGCTGTTTGATAACTATTCCTCTCCAATCTAAGTCGACAACTGTACCCTGCTCTCCACCCTGCTCTAATACAAATCTTGAAATATTGGATTCTAATACAACTTTATACGCAAGCGCAACTCTATCGGCTTCACCTCTAATAGATGCCGTATAATCGAGTGTTGCATTTTCTATCTGGACAGGGCTTTGCTTTTCTGTCCTCAATACCTGATTAATGTTTGATATTATCTGGCTCAGACTACTTCCTTCTGTGCTATTCTCGGTAAATGTTACTCTATCTCTTTTACCATCAAACTGCTTAGCTAATTCGCTGCCTGGAGGGTATTGTATAGTAATAAACCTTATAGCAGTAAATGTGGCACCGGCCTTATCACTATCTGTCACAAGAGTTACAGTCATCTGATTTGCATATGCCGGATAGACCATACTTGAAATCAAAACTGTTGCAAGTATTGCAGAGAAAGTTAATGCCGAGCGTTTCACATAAAAACTTCCTATCTCTTGTTTATAATCTTTTATTGATAGCATCTTTTTTCTTCTAAGCAGATAACATCAATAGAGGTGTATAATTTTTGCCAATTCATATATCATGTCCAAAATAAACGTTATTCCTAATAATTGTTAAAGCACATTCCTCAACGATTATAATTTGTATAAACGACATAATACATTGTTTCTATATTTCTGATTTTCCAAATCATAACTATTCCCACATTGCCTACAAAGATCAATGGAGGGTCACTCATCGCAAGCTTCCATTTTGGGATATCGCATACTATAGTCTTCTTTAGGAAGCATCTATTTGTTCATTTTTATAGAATTAACAAAGCAAAGCATTATTGTCCACAATCAATAATTACATTTCCTTGTACGCAATAAAGCGTTTATAAACTATGTCTCTTCAGCCTCTGTGTTAATGTTAGTAGATAAGATAACACGATGATATTAATTGTAATTCCGAAAATTATACATTGTGGCATTATAATATGATTTTACTGTTGATTACTGTTCTCGCAGGAGGGACTGGCTCTATTAAGTTAATTCGCGGATTAGCATCCCAGACGCGAGATCTCACCATAATCTCCAATGTAGGTGACAATATTTGGCTATATGGACTTTATATTTGTCCTGATATTGATACTGTTATTTATGGCTTGGCTGATATACTTGATGAACAACAGGGCTGGGGGATAAAAAATGATTCTTTTGGTTTTCTACAGCAGATTCAGATGTTAGGTGAGCAGGCGTGGTTTAAGCTGGGCGACAGAGATCTAGCTACACATGTCATAAGAACTAATATGCTTAAAAGTGGAAAAAGTCTCTCAGAGATTACAGATTGTATGAGAATCAGGCATGGGATCTCTTCAAAAATAATTCCTGCTACTGATAGCCATATTGAGACAAAAGTTGTCACGGATAAAGAAGAAATGCATATCCAGGAGTTTTGGGTTAAACATAAAGGAGTACCTAAGGTCAGTAGAGTTATTTATAAAGGGAGCGACAAAGCAAGGATTAACCCGCAGTTAATTCAAACTATAAAACGGTCTGAAATGGTTGTTGTCGCTCCAGCAAATCCTATTACAAGTATTAGTCCTATTCTTTCCATCAAGGTTTTAAAAAAAAGTCTTATTGCAGAGAGAGAAAAAATCGTTGCCATTTCTCCTTTGATTGGAGATAAAGCAGTAAGCGGACCAGCAGTAAAGTATATGAAGGCAATGAGACTGCAAATTTCTCCCTTTGGAGTAGCCGAGTATTATTCTGATTTTATTAGCAAGTTCATTATATCTCCAACTGATAATAATTTGTCATCAAGGATACGAAATCTAGGCATGAAAGTATATGAAACTGACATTTTAATGAACAATAAAAATGACGAAAAGAGATTGGCGTCATACCTTATGAGATATATAAGAAGTGCTTAACTTTGAAGGTGTTTGCGATTGTGCCAGTAAAGAATTTTGAAAGTGGAAAATCTAGATTGGCATCTCTATTGACGGTTGAAGAACGTATAAAGCTATCCGAGCTATTTCTTGATTGTACCTTAAATACTTTGACTAATACCTCTGTCATATCAAACGTAGTTGTAGTGTCTAGCGATAAACGAGCACAAGCAATTGCTAAAATATATGATGCAAAATTTTTACAAGAAAAAAAAGATCAAGGAGTAAACGCTGCTGTTGCTTTGGCCGACTTGTATATTTCAGAATATGATGTGGATGCTACGATTGTAATTCCACAAGATCTGCCTTTACTTTTAGCAGAAGATATAGAACATATGTGCACATTAGCACAAGAGCATGAAAAATGCTTGGTAATATGCCCTTCGCTTCGATTCGATGGATCGAATGCTCTTCTACGAAGACCTCCGCTATTAATAACGACAAATTATGACAACGATAGTTATAATATTCATATCAAAAAAGCAAAAGCATCAAATGCAACTGTAAAGATTATTAAAACAAAAAGGATTATGACCGATATAGATACAGTCGAAGATGTAATAAATCTAATAAAAATTTATAGTATAAACAAAGATAGTAAAAACAAAGCTGTTGTTTTTCTAAAATCGAAGACAAAAAATATTTAATCTATTTCTTTAATGGTATTCAATTGACAATAAAATATCCAAAAATTCTCTTTACAGACATAGTTGTGAAATGACGGCGTACTTTGATAATCGTTAATATATTTAAATTCTGTTGTTCATCGGGTTGAAATATAATGAAGTATTTTATTCAGGGCAATGCATCCAGAACTGTTGGCCAGAGCTATATCTGGAGTTTCGTCGGAAACAACAGCCGAGTTATTTAGGATTAGATCTAGAATAGTAAGTGAACCTGTTGCAGAGAGAGTTTTGGACTTCTTAAGTAATAATGGAATTGGTACGGCATCTGGAAGTAAAATACTATTTTCTAAAGAAGATAGATTAAAAATTGCAATCCTGGCCCTTAAGATGGGTTGTGACATAGAACAGATCTCAATAAAATTAAATTGGAAGGATTTTGAAGCTCTGACATCGAAAATTCTTAAATTATCTGGTTACAAAACGGCGATTCATGTAATTTTTTCGAAACCTCGGATCGAAATTGATGTGGTCGGAGTTAATTCGAAGTTTGCCATTGCGGTGGATTGCAAACATTGGAAACACGTTAGCCTATCAATTCTTTCTTTGTATGCAAAAAAACAAATAGAGAGGACAAAAATTTTACTTGCAAAAAGAAGTAATATTTTCTCTGCAATACCTATAATATTGACTCTTCGTCATAACAAAGTTAGATTCATAGATGGTACACCAATCGTGCCCATAACTGAATTCAATTCTTTTTTAAATGGGCTAGAGGATAATTTGTCTTACGTTTATGTGTTGTATAGTAAAAATAGATAAGCTGATACTATTGCCGTTAGTTCTACATTAATGACAAACGTTGTGTAAGGTAAATAGCAAAGTCATTACAAGATGAAATTATGAATAATGATAAACTAATGACTGCCCGAGAGAAAGAAATATTCGACATGTAGTTTAATTTAAAATCTGTTTATTACTGCTCGTAAGCCATAATATTGTTCAGTAACTTCTATTGCTTCTTCTATATGGTCAAGTGAGAATCTATGACTAA
>JAREAI010000039.1:0-12867 GCA_029240435.1 Nitrososphaeraceae archaeon
CAACAAAGAAGAGGAAATTAGACTTGGTAAAATACTGTCTTGCTATGAGGAGGTAGATGAAAAAAAACCTAGTATAACTGACATTGTGAAAAACACTATCAGATATAAGGGTTGGCTAGAATATGGTTCTGATAAACTCTCTACTCGTTTAACCATCTCAGGCGAAAATTTCGTAAAGTTTGATCTTCCCCATCAAAAAAAGAACGTACTTAATGATCCAATTTCTTCTCCTCCCTCTCTAAATGATGCGTCACAGTAATTCTTCTAAGCGCGCCACCAATCAAAACCAATAAAATCAACTTTTCTTTCCTTTTTTCTGGGTAATGCCAATATGAATTGCTTTTTGACTGTAGTAGCAAGTCTGCCTGCAAGTACAATTCCAGTTGCCGTTAAGTAATCTTTCTGTTTGAATACCTGAACGAGGTAAGGTGCATGGTCAATGCCAGGTCCATGCTCATATACTGCGAAATCACAACCAAATTTGACGCCCGGAGATACTACATAACCTCCATCTCTTAAAATCTGGAATACTAAGTACTTGTTATCAAAATCAACGTACTGTTTTCGACAAAGTGCCTTTAAGGCTCTTAGTGATATCTGTCGTCCATCGACATGGTATGCTATCAATTTACCCATCTGAATTAGATAACAACCTTCGATTAAATCTATAACCAAAGGCGCATCAAATTGAGTACCTTTTGGCTTTGAAATTCCTAAAGGTTTGCCATAATAACCGTTACCAAAAATATTTCGTGATTCTTCTACCTTCCATATAACTATTCTATTCTCTACTAGTTTTCCAATAACGGCATTCATTACATACTCAATGCGAGAATAGTAATAGAGTCAGATGCTTCTTGGCATTTATCTGTCATCCCTTCAACACCTTCCACTACGTCTTTTAATAGTAAAATATCCTTTGTGACTACCAGCTCGTTAACAACTTTTATTATAATAGCTCTATATTTCGCATCAATCTGGCGTTCCAACTTTTGGACCTCTTGGGCCAGCTCAATTACACTTGCAGGATTTATACTCAATGCACGAGCCATTTCATTTAATTTGAAAATAGCATCAACAGCCATTCCAATAAGATCCCTCAGATCATCATCAAAATTTCCTTTTTTTAAAGAAGAGGTTCTTATATTAGATAATCTGAACGCAATTCCCGTAATAAATCCAGCAATATCATCCACAATATAGGCAGTCCGTAATACATCCTCTCGAGATACCATAAGACTACCTATTTCAGCAACTTCTCGTGTAATCTTTCTTCTTAGGTTCTCGATAACCTCCTCAGCACAGGTCATGCGATCCAGACACACCTGAACATCTTTGTCATCTCCTTTCATAATAGAAGCAAAAAGAGTTGATAAATCTCTAGCTGAATTTAGGATCCTATTAATTTCATCATGTAAAACGGCTAATGCTTTTCGTTTAGCCTGAACTTCCAATTCTCCACTGTACATCTCGTGTAAAATACTTCATCAGACTTTTAATCCTTTTGACATTATAATAAATTCATTGTCTAAAAACTTAAGATATCTATAAAACAATATTATAGCTATAATGAAAAGAGCTGCTGTGTTAAATTATTAGATATTTACAATATAGTCTGCAACTGAATAGTGAATCATTGAAGAACATTTTTGTTTTAGTTATGGATAGCGATCTCTTATGTCTTTTACATACTCATGTATTTTCCTTTTCAACTTGCTATCTACGTTCGAAAAATTGTGTCCTTTATTTCTATTAGGTCTCGGATAATTGCGCTACCAGTTTCCATACCTCCAGCTCCTCGACCAATTATTGTTTGATGACCTGAATGGTCAGAGAAAAAGGTGACTGCATTTAATGTACCATCTACACACACCGGATCCTTTTTTGATACTTCAGTAGGTCTTACATCCAGTTTTTTTTTATCACATATGGCTAAGAGTTTTATTGCATTGCCTCTTTCTTGAGCTCTTTGTACGTCAGAAACCTGAACAGAACTGATTCCAGTCCTGTGGATGTCCTTAATGGTGACTTTCATGCCCATAATCAAGTTTGCCATTATTACAAGTTTTGCAGCTGCATCGTATCCTTCAATATCTAGAGACGGTACTGCTTCTGCATAGCCTTTTTGTGTTGCATCTTTCAAGGCACTGTCGAATGTCAGACCCTCTTCCATTTTGCTTAGTATGTAGTTTGTAGTTCCGTTAAGAATCCCTTTAAATGAAGATATTCTATCGCCCTTTAAACATCGTTTTGCAAATTCTAGGATCGGTGTACCTCCTCCTACAGTTCCGCTAAAACGTAACAAAACACCATTATAATTTGCTAATTCCATTAAGGATGGAAAAGATAGTGCAAGAGGACCTTTGTTTACAGTAATTACATGCTTGCCCGATCTCATTGCTGAGATGATATTTGATGTTCCAGGTTCTCCAGATTCTATATCCGTTGGAGTTAACTCAATAAGCATTTCTGCTTCCATTTTTTCAATTACATAAAGGGGATCAAATCTTGAATTTGTCTTTTCATACTCTCCGACAGTACCCTTCAATCTTTTTACTTCTAGCAATCTTTGAACATCTAGACCTCTAGGAGCAATGGCACAGCCACCCGTATCTACGCATGCTACAATGCGAGGTTTGATACCATAAAGGCTAAACAGATCTGCAGAACGAGATAAAAGTAATTTTGCAAGGCTTTGACCCACTATGCCAAAGCCCACCACAATTAATCGCAATTTAATACTCAATACCGATTTGGGTTTAATATGTTTAAATCTGGACTTGTTATGGCTGCATATCTAAAATGATATTGCATTGACAATGACTCACATAAAGATAGTCAACAGCAGCAACTATAATTCGAGCTTGTTATCTGTTAAGAAATGAAAAAAGTAGCTCAAGTCATAATGGCTTATGATTGTGTATAAGATATAACAAGTAGGTTTGACATAAAACAGAAAACTAAGTTAGCAAGAGGAGTTAAGGCGGCTTCGAGAATTGCATAAGCTATTGAAATGCAAATAACGGACTAAACGATTAAACACTCTTTTACATCTAAAGACTGTTTATTTTCAAAATGATAAGCTATTGAATAAATATGAAAATTAAAATGGCTATTATACACAATCGAAGTAAAGAAAAAACAATTAGGTGATCATGAGAAGCAGAGTTCAATAAATGGAAGAAGATATAGATATATATGTATCTATTTATCTATCTATCTATTTTCTTATCATACATACATTGATCTGTCCTTGTAGTTATCAACGGTCCTAATATCAAATTAAAAGTTGTAATTTGATACTATTTTAAATTTCAAAAAGAACAAATTAATGCTCTTTAGACATGCGTATGACAACAAATTATTTATTGATTTATAAATTGTTCTTTAGTGTATATACGTGTCTGCTAATTGCTCGATGTTGTTATTTTCTTAATTATAGTAGGATTAGGAGCAGGCACGCTCGGTTCTATTATTGGCATTGGCGGTGGTATAATAATTACGCCTGTTCTTGCTTTAATGGGATTTTCACCAGCTCATATTGCTAGTACAAGTCTAATGGCAGTAGCGTCAAGCAGTACATCGTCAACTATTGCATATTCTAGGCAAGCAAGAATCGATTACAGCATAGGATTAAAGATGGTAATGTTTTCTATTCCGGGCTCTATTGTCGGAGCATTCATTTCCAATACTATATCTTTAGAATTTTTTAAAATATCCTTTGCTATTCTTTTAATGCTTACGGGAATCTATATCTTATTCAAAAATTCTATCTTAAAGAAAAAATCTAATGATCAATCAAAATCTGCTTTTTCGCTTTTGCTGTGCTATACAGGAACTTTTATTGCTGGTATTATTTCGAGCTTATTTGGAGTTGGAGGTGGTATAATTTTTGTCCCTATCATGGTTTTAATATTTCAAATGACAATGACAAAGGCAGCGCCAACTTCTCAATTAATCCTGCTTATCACCTCGCTTATAGGTATTTTTACGCATATACTTTTAGCAAAACCTGACTATTTCAATGGACTTTCTCTTGCCGCAGGCGCATTTATTGGAGGTCAGATCGGCGCCGCACTTTCAAGTCATATCGGAGAAAAAATACTGCAGAAATTACTGTCAGTTTTTTTAATAGCAGTTGCCATTAAATTGATATTTGATACCATATTTAATTTATAAGAAAGATATTTAAATGCTCTAATTGACTATACCTACTCTAGTCCAATAATTTACCTCATGTTGATCTTCTATTTTAAAAAAGCCTATCTCTTAAAGTCTGTATAGTCTGACTACATTTTTCATTGACCAAAATCTATATAATGCCTATCCATTTTTTTCGTGTGTATCAATAAGTAAACCTATCTTTAAGTCTATTCTTTCAAAAGAAATAGAGAAATGCTATTTACTTGTCACTAATTGAGAATACTGACATGATGATAACATTAGATCATATAAAGATGTGGATGAATGCAGGGAAGACAGAACACAATCAGAGCTACGATACAGAGTCGTTCTGATTTTAACTTTTAATCTATAATATATTTACAAGCTTTAAGATAAAAACATTCAAAAGTCACTGGTTATTAATCTAACCCATTCATTAATTAAATAGGTGTTAGTTATGACTACAGCAAAGAAGGAAATAAAGCAAAAGGAGAACCGGGAGCGCCTTGTTAATGCCATATCAACTCTTGATTCAATTACTAAGAATAATAATGTTCAAAGAAACATTAGAAATATGGTGAGAGAAGTGCTAGTAACATTAAAAGATGAAAAAGGAGGTAGCATATCGGTACGTGCCGCAAATGCTATAAGCATTTTAGACAGCGTAACTCAGAGCCCTCAAATGCAATCACACATACGTACTATGCTATGGCAAGTTGTTTCAACTCTTGAAAGTATAAGAGAATAATTTTCTCTACGTTATATCCGTATTTTTCAATGGCTTTAAGGGAGGCGGAAGTTTTTCAAGTTTATGATTAGGATTAGCTAGATAGTGTCTCGACGCGCCTTCTCCACTGAGTACTATATTGCAATTAATACATCTATATCTTATTGCCAAATTCTTCGTCCCTAATCATATATTTATACATGGCTAAAAAGTCTATGGAAACAATTGTTAAAGATTACCGTAATCTGAGCATTTCTCGATTATCCGGCACTCCAGACCTTATCTTCAATCTAGAATAGATTGCGCTTGCAACATTATCTGATTTTGACCTTTCACCATGGTTTACAAGAACTCGTTTTGGCCTTATCTTAGCAACAAAACTCATTATCTGATTGAAATCACTATGTCCACTAAAACCATCCATTTTTTGAGTTTGACATCGGACAGGTACAACTTTTACTTTCCCATTTTTGTCTAACATACTAACTTCATTCATGGTTCCATCAAGTACCCGACGGCCAAGTGTGCCATTAATTTGATAAGATACGAACAGGATCTTGTTGTTTGGAGAAGGAGCAATTTCCTTAAAATATTCAACAGAAGGACCTCCCTCTAACATACCAGACGTTGCCATTATTATTGCTGCATTTTCATCACTAAACACCTCATCTCGCTTACCATGACCATTTATGACAGTAAAGTATTCTGATTGGAATGGATTGATTCCTTGAGAGACTGATTTACGAACATCATAGCCGAGATAATGAGCATAAGACATATGTATTGCGCTTGCTTCGGAGATCATACCCTCAATATATATTGGGCATTCTATAAGACGCCCCTCACGCATTTCCTTGTCTATGACGAGCATAATTTCCTGTGCCCTACCGACTGCGGGAACAGGAATCAATACTTTTCCTCCTTCTGTAAGTGTTCTATTAATAGTTTCAGTAAAATTTCTGTAAACAACTGTTTGATCTGGCATTATGTCAGCAGTATTACCGTAAGTGCTCTCAGTGATGAGTGTCTCAACTCGCGGATATATCGATAATGCACTATCGAGAAGCTGCGTTCTCGCATACTTATAATCACCAGAGTACAGAATATTGTGGGCGCCAGATATGTTAAGATGAACGGTTGCGCTTCCCATAATATGGCCTGCATTATTTAACGATATTGTGATATCTGGAGAAATGTCGGTAGGTTTACCATATGGCAATGTAATACAATGCTTGATAACTTCGTTAACGTCTCTTGACTCGTAAGGTAGGTAGGTTCCATTGCTCTTAGATATCTTTACAGAATCCATTTGAAGCAAATTCATCAAAGGCAAAGTAGGTTCTGTACAATAGATAGGCCCTTTGTATCCGAATTTAAATAATGTAGGCAAGAAACCCTGATGGTCAATATGTGCATGGCTAATAATCACAGCATCAAGCTCATCTAGATTAAAATTAAACCAATCCAGCCTAGGATACGCATTTAGCCCTGAGGCCTCCCCTGGATTGATTCCGCAGTCCAACATTATCTTACTTTCACGCGTCATGACAATGAAACAAGACCTTCCGACCTGTTTAACGCCGCCAAGACAACATAATATGACTTCTTCCTTATTTGTAAGCCAAGGTTGTGATTTTAAATAAGTGTCTGTAACAAAGCTTTGTTGATTTTTGCTATGTCTATCAAGAGATGCGTTATCTGAGCTATTACCTAGTATAAGCGGAGAACGAAAGATTCGGTTTCCAAGTTCATCAAGAAATAGAATTCTCTCTTTAGCAGATGTTTTCAACGTAGAATGAATTGTGCTGATGCTACTAGAGGGTATGTGTGGAGAGCGACGTGTGTGGGCAATCCAACCAGTTGATTGAGCTATTTCAATTACCATATTACCATCTATAGCTTCCGGTTTGTTGACCTCCAAAATAACTTCGCCCAACGCATCATCACAGAATACAGCGGAAACTAATACATCCTTAGGAAGCAAATTACCAACGACAGATCTTGTTTTGTCTTCTGACAATCTTATAGACGGATCTGTACGAATTACAAATCTTTTTTTCAGATTTTTAGATAGATAGGATAAATGAAAAGTTAACTCTATAAGAGAAAATTTAGGGTTTTTTGTATATAGGGCTATATTGGGCCCTTCAAATTTAGCCGTTGTAACTTGAGCTTCTTTCGGTATGGAATCTAAAACTGTCTTCTCAATTGCTCTTTCATTGCTAGTTGTCACTCTTGTGGTTGAATAATTATCCTTTTCTTTGCTTTGGGACTTTTCAGATTCGCTCTTGACGACTTTCCTTGATCTTGAATCTTGATTATCCTTCTGTACAAATTCATTTCTTAAATTTTCTTTTTTTTCCACCTTTATTCTTCATCCAGCCCTCCAGCAATTTTATGCCTCAGTTCGCAAACAATTTACCCGCTTACGAGGAATAAAAAATCATAGATCACACTGGAAATAAGCCATTATATATTGAAAGCAATCCATTAATATATTTTTATGTGGCCATAATTCGGATTTCCAGCTTGTAATGAATTAATTTGTAATACTCTAGTTAAAAATGACATAGATAGAGCAGCAAAATAATAGATAGTTTTTAAAGCAGCACTTTATGTTGTTTTCAATATATTGTAAGCATCACATATACTGAACTCCCAAGAACGCTATTTGTGTTAATTGTATTTCATTTGCTCAATTGGAACAGATATCAATTAGATTAAACTAGGTTTGTTTTAAGGATGCCGATTTAGATAATATAATTTATAATATATAGAGTTGTATCATAAGATATTTACCGATAATGAAAGTCTCTTGTTTTATATTGATTGTTTTAAGAAGCATGCTCAAGACACCGTAAGCGATAAGAAGTGAGAGTTCTTTTTATTAGATCGCTTTGATTCTGTTGTTTTCATTGTAGTATTTCTTATGATTGATTTTTTGACTCAAATTTCAATCTATTTTCTGATTAATTCCTTCCTTTCCCGTTCCTAACTCATTTTCTTTGTTTCTTTTTTTATTTAATGCTCTAAACCTTGTTTAGATTAGAAATCCACAACTTATAAAACTGTATCTTCGATTTAACAACAATAAGAGAACTAGAATAATAACATTTAAGAATATTGAACGAACAAAGCAAAAATTCATGAGTCTCATAATTATTCCTGAACAGAGAGCTTATTGACAGAGATAGAAACATTGCAATGGGCTTTAGCTCAGATACTCAATAACGTAGGTAGAGGAACAAGAGAGGAATTAAAGTGACGCACCTAAGCTTGTGTAAATTACAAGTGTTATTATTTTTCTTTATTTTTTCTCTTTATCACAGATTAGACATTATTCATGTTACGAAAGGCGGCACATAACATAAATCCTTTAAAAAAATTTATAGAACTATGAATCAGCCTAAGACTTTAATTAGGATATTATAATTAAAAACATATGCAAGGAGTTCAAAAAGTAAAATGTACCTCTTGTGGTACGATGTTTATGTCTGAAACTGACACCAATACATGTCCAACATGTTCTGAAAATCATGGTCATGCGCATAAAGACTTGGGCGGATGTGGTTGTGGACATAGCCACTAATACTTTTTTTGTTAATTTGAAGTATCTTGCATTCAAAAGAAGGGACCGGATTTTAAGACTTTATAAAAAATAAGAGCTTAGGAAAGTTATTATTCGAAGAATATTAATGAGCTTCAATCTTTGTTTTGCAAGTGATTGAATGTATGACTAATATAATATGGCTAAATAATTGTCGTGTTGATAACAGCGATGTTGAAGATGATGGCGACTTTTTTTAGATTTTTTAAATCTGATGTTTTAGTTTGCTCAGGCAATGTTGAATGAGCAGGATTATATTTAAAATAAAAATTTATGATGTGTTGCTGGATATTCCCTTGAGTGTTGTTAGAGTAAATGATATAGTGGGTTACTACAAACTTGATTTATTATATAACGTATTGTAGATCTTAACGGATCGGAGAAAGAATCTCTTTTAATCAATTGAGCTTGGTATCAAGCTCGGTGAGAATGAAAAAGGATCATATTCGCTTTTTATTAACTTTGTATAGAGAATGTTTGATAGTTTTTTTCTTGTGATCTTACTATTGACATCCATTGTTAGTAATACTCTATCGTATCATAAGCTGTATCGTTTGGTAAACAGCGCTAGACGGGAGGTGCGAAAGTGTGCAAAAGTGTGCAGCAATACCCAGTGGTATATTTACTGATGTTATATTATAAAATTAGATTGTCTGTATATCTGACTAATTATCATGTGATAGTAACTAGGGTTTTTCTCTTTTGCTAGGACAATACTTAAACAGGGATCGTATTGTGAGGTCCATCGGTCACTTTCCTTAAATCGACTACATCTCTGATTTGAGGAATATCATCGACATCTTTTGTTTTTTGGTCTATTATCAGACATAATATGGATAGTATAAACATCTGAAGGAAAAGCCTTGTGTTCCTATTTTCTTCCCCCTAAGGAATATGATAGATAATTCAGCCCTATGGTCTTTCGTATATTTGACATGTACTCGAAAAATCGAAATGTTACACTAATGTATCGAATCAAAAATTCATATTCGGTTATTCTATTTCTCCTTGCTACAGATTAGAAACTGCTAGAATGATTTTTTTATATGGACTGATTGAATTTACAAGAAATATGGTAATGCTATTACCACAAAGACAATTACAATCATAGTATATGTTATTAATTGGTTAATAGCCATTCCTGTTTCCTCCTTTGTTCTGCTTGCAATTAAAGAACCGTACCACTGACCGCCATCCAATGGTCCAATTGGCAGGGCATTAAATATTGCGACATTGAAATTGATGAACCATAGCCAAAATAACATATTAGCGATAAGAGGATAAGATGTTCCAAAAGTGTTAGAATCGTACTTATCAGCCATTAATCCAGAGTACGGAACAACTCCCGGTTGTATCGTAGGCGGCAAAAGCAAAGCGAGTGGATTCGTACTGAACTGACTCTTGTATGTATCCAATACTAGCTTTGGGTCAGAAATTTGATTTATCGTTACACCTAGTATTCCTTTATTTTCATCAACAGAGCTTGGCAAGGTTATGTTGCGACTGACTATGTGCTTCTCCTTATCATACCATGTCATCTCTATTGTGTTTCCAAGATTCGATTGAAGCAATTTCCTTAGGTCTTCATTATTTCTGACATTCTGGTCTGATATAGTCTGGATGACTGATCCTTCATCTAAACGTACTTTTTCCGCAAGAGAGTCTTTGTTTACTCCACTAATAAGTACTCCATTTTCCTGTACTCCAGAAATTGGTAGAGGAGATAGCGTAGAGATAACAAGGTAGAGACCAAAAAGAGAGATACCCGCAAGTATAATATTGGTTAAAGGTCCTGCAGTCAAAATTGCGCTTTTATGTTTTAGAGGCGTCTTTTCTAATTCGTTTCGCTCAATATTTACAAATGCTCCTATAGGAACTATAAAAAGTAAAACGATTCCTGTGGACTCTAACTTAACATTATGAACCCTAGCCACTATGCCATGTCCTGCTTCATGGATAATAATGGTAATAAATAGAGATATCAACGCATAATGCCAAGGAAGAAATGGATTTAATCCTGGTATAAGAAAAATCGACCTAGGCCCCAAGTCCCGACTAACTTCTCTGGCAGGTTCACTTGAAATTACCGTCATCAATCCTCCTATTACTAGGACTATTGCTAACGCGGTGATAAGAGGCATAAGATACCTATTGAATCTCGCATAGATTCTGGCAGCATTCGTTCCAGCTACCCAGTCAAAAAACTTCAGACCAAAAGGTGTGTGGATCAAAATTAAGATGGGTATAAATTTGAATACGTACTTCACTTCCACACGAATTTTATTCTGCTGTTCCAAGCAAGTAACCTATGTAACAACGCTATTTAAATTAATTCGTCGCAGTGTTATAACACTAAAAATATTATTTCTAAACTCAATAGCAGCATGCCTATCTGATATGTGTAATTTGTATATGCTCTATTAGATTAGATTTGCTAGTAGGACCTACTACATTCATGGTTAATTTTTTTAATAGATCATACTATTATACCTCATTAATAAGAACTATTCAATGGTTGATCATGAGATGTCGTCAACAAGCGATGCCAAAAAGAGAATAGCAGAGCCACCATTGAATATGTTATTTAATCTATCGCTTCTTGCAAAGAAAGATGTATGGGACATCGATGTTCCAATGCTTCTCCAAATGCTCCTAAGTATTATCAATAACACGGGAAAGAAAGATCTGAGAGTTTGTGGTATTGCTGCGTTGTCTTCATCCATGATACATCGCCTAAAAGTAGAGAGTATTTTTAGACTAGAAAAAATAGCTATGCAGAGAAAAGGAGTAGAACATTCTCAGCCTTTAGAAGATATACCGCAACTTCGTCCTGTAGAGATTCCATATAGAATAGAATCAACATATCCCGTGTCATTGGAAGATTTATTGCGTGTTTTAGAAAATATGATTTTTGAACTTGCTAATCCAAGACCAAAAAAGAAGCAGATTGAACTTGAGCCTGTCCAGACGTTCAATTTCGATCAATATCTCTTAAAATTTGAACAGATATTACAAGAATATGAGAATATGATTCTAGATATCGTTAGAGCTGATGGGACTGCCATGTTTAAGACACTTGTCAAAAAGATGGAACCAATAGACGTTGTTCGATGCTTTATTGCGATACTCTATTTGGCAATGGAAGAAAAAATAAACTTGGAGTCAATTGAGGAGCCAGAAGATATAAAAATAACAATAAAATCTTAACGGAAATAATAAATCAATCGTAGAGTGAAACATACCAGATTGCGTCAATCTATACCCGATGAGGAAATTACCGCAAGAATTGAAGCAGCACTTTATTCTGCAGGAAGACCGTTATCTATAGATGATCTTGTAAGATCATCGGGAACAAATTCGAAGGAAAAAATACGTAAGGTTGTTAATGATTTGATTAGAAAAACAAACTCTGTCTTTAAGGCCATTGAGATTACTCAATTAGAAGAAGGAACTTTTGTCTTTCAGCTAAAACCCATTTATACCCCATTAATTAGAAGATTTGCACAACAGCCTATAATTTCGTCTTCAGCCCTTAAGACACTGTCTTATATTGCATATGAACAACCAGTCACCTCAAAACGTCTTGTTCAGATTAGAGGGAGCCAAGTTTATAATCATCTTAAAGAATTACAGCATATCTCCTTTATTGAACATGAAAAACTTGGCAGATTAAAAGTATATAGAACAACAAAGAAATTTCAGGATTATTTTGGAGTGACTGACATAAATTCTATTAAGAATAAGCTAGTATTAACGAAAAACAGACCAATATAATGATATACTCGTCGACAGAAAAATCTTAATTAGAGTCGAGCTGTTAGGAGTTCTAAGTATGAGGAAATCAGTTGAAAATTTGGCTGGGCGTAAATTATCTGGTGGCAGAAAGGTAGCCCTGCGGGGAAGAAGAAAGTTCGAAATAGATAGATATCCAAATGAAGCGATCCTGGGACCAATAGATATTGTTTCAAGAAAGGTACGTGGTAGGAATACTAAAACAGCTTTTAAAGCCGTTGACTTTGCAAATATCACTGATCCCGCTTCGAATAAGACAATTAGGGCTAAAATTCTTCGGGTTACCAAGAATAATGCCAATAAGGATTATGAGAGACGGGGTGTCATAAGCAAGGGAGCAGTATTAGAAACCGAAGCAGGGCCTGCAAGAGTCTTATCAAGACCAGGACAGCATGGTACAGTAAATGCAATTGCTATTAAATAATATAACATAACAATTTGTTTGTTTAACAACGAGCCCTTCATTAGCAAAAAGTATGGGGCTAATAAAAAAATCCTCCAACTAAGCAGTTCTTAAAAAGACAAAAATTTACGTATGTAATGTAGTTATCGCTCTACTAACAGTATTCATTATTCA
>JAREAI010000271.1:0-6795 GCA_029240435.1 Nitrososphaeraceae archaeon
TAGTGGTATTAGACCGCAAGGGTAAAGCAGAGATAGAGCTTCCAGATTGGTTTGGTGCACTCAATAAGGATTTTCGCTATCAGCTTACTGCTATAGGAGCTCCTGGACCGAATCTGTATATTGCAGAGGAAATATCTGACACGAGTAGAAGCAACAAGAACAGCAACAGTCGCTTTAAGATTGCGGGCGGTACTTCAGGTATGAAAGTCTCTTGGCAGGTAACTGGTATACGCAAGGACTCTTGGGCTAATGCTCACCGGGTTCAAGTAGAGGAAGAAAAGCCTGATAAGGAACGAGGCTATTATCTACATCCAGATCTTTACCGTCAGCCAGAAGAGAAGGGAATAAGCCACCTACTCTTTCCAAAAGACAAAAGAGATGAATTGGCAAGAGCTGCTCATAAATCAGAACAAGCATAGTAACTTGTAGCTCATCATTGAGCTGAGTTGAAATATTTGTATTTACTCCTTTAACTTTCTTTTCTCCTCCTCTCTATCTTGCCTCATCGCTAAATCTAACTCCTGTTATGTCTGTGTTAATAAAAGAAACGTTAGAGACATTTTCTATGTTAAAGATAACTTTCTCTTTTGCCTCAAATAATACATCATTGAAACATCATTGAATTTTGTTTCATGTTGAAGTTCCCTGAGAAGCGTGTTTTCCCGTAGAAGTTAGAATTATAAAATTGTGCTTCTTTGAAAATAGCTTTAGAGAAGTCTGTTTCTCCTTCGAATTTAGCTTCAGAGAAGTTGTTTTTACTATCTTAAAAAGATATCTGTAATTACAAGATTAAATTAACGTTACCTTTGGTTACTTTTATTATGTATATTTGGTCATATCATATTTGAAGAATAATTTAAATTGTATTTTTAGTGATTAATGCGCTTTAAATGGTGCGGTCACCGGGATTTGAACTCCCGCTCTATCATTTGTTATAAGATAGAGTCCCGGGTTACGGGCTTACTTCGCATTTGCATATATAAATGCATGGAAGGCCAGTGTCCTAACCAAACTAGACGATGACCGCGCGCACTAGATAGCCGAACATGAAATGGATATTAAATCTTAACGATTAATGCGGGATAAGAATAGTTATCTTTCCTCTGGAAATATATAGTTAAGGAGAATGTCAATTGCTTTATCCTTTGATCTCTTCTTGTAGTGTTCGATGCCTTTTCTTGGAACATCTAATCCCTTTTCTTTTTCAACTTCCTCCACAGGTCTGTGATCTAATGCACCTTCAAATCGGACTTTATATCCCTTTAATTTAGAAACTACTGTAGAATCATAAATATCCCTTAACCAAACAGAACCTATGAAATAAATGTATGGCGGATTACTCCTAGTTTTAATCATATCTATAATACGGTCGAAAGTCTGTGCCACATTTTCTGAAGAAGAGTCTATTGCAATTATCTTTTCTTCAACTCCTCCCTTTACTAGATCCTCTTTTATAAGTTTGCCAGATTTCTCTTCTGCAACAACTATGACCAATGTTTTTTGTTTATCGGGTTTTGATTTCATGATAATGTTAAATGTGCCTAGGCATACCTTCACCCGTTCTTTTATATGATCGGGCAATTCTCCATCAGCAGATTTTCCTCTATTTATACCATAGAGAATGATCAGATTTCCATCTGTAAAGCGAAACTCGGACATAGTTATATCTAATGGAGGTCATCAAGGTTCACATTTATACATTCTTCTAATAAAAAGAATTGTATATTTAAAATGGTTTTTAAACGATGTTGTATCATGCAGGAACGCAACGAAGTGTTTTGAAGTCATAAGATCAATATCTTGCTAAAGATACTGCTTAAATTGATAAGTCAAGGTCATGGAGATCGTGTGTGTGCCTTTTAGATGTTGGTGAAGAATCAAAGATCTTCTAAATGAAGAAAATGATAGATTTAATTAGAACATAGTCTCGACTACCAAGGTGTTTGTTTCTACTTCTTTGTCTCTGCTAACATCTACTACCATAATGTTATCTATCATCGTAAATGCAATTTCGATAGATGATCGCTCTTACTATGCATATGCTACTGCTTCTGCTACTTTACCTGGCTTTAACTTTGCAGTATCAATAACATAATGAAGATTGTAATAGGTAATCATGAGGATGGTATTCAGAAGGTTGACGAAACTGATGATGAAGGATTCCTCAGAAAATTTATGAGCCATTTTGGTCTTACAAGAGAATACTACTCCTTTGACTATCAGAATGTTCACTTTCTTGCATTGGCAACGCAATCAGGCTATCTTGATATGAGTACAGATAAAGCAAAAGAGCAACTAGCATTTGTAAAAAGTGATTTAGAAAAAGCTTCTGCAAACCCTAACATAAAATGGATTATTCCATTCTTTCATAGAATGATGTACTATGAAGATGAGGACAGTAGTCGAATTGAGCCACATGATGAGAACTTGAGGATTATATATCATCCACTTTTTGACCAGTATGGCATAAAATTGCTACTTCAGTCACATACTCACGCATATGAGAGAACATATCCACTCAAGGCCAATCCAGAAAATATGGATAATCCAATAGTAACAAATCAGGATTTAAACAACTATCACATAACAGACGGGCTTGTAATAGCTACAGTAGGTACTGGTGGCGCTGCTCCTTCTGGCTTCTCTGGCGACTCTGACTACACACCGATTCAGTATGAGAATTTATTTGGATTTCTTAATGTGGATGTATCATCTGATGGAAGAAAACTAGTTGGTACATTTTATGACAATGATGGTGGAGCTCCTAGATGAAGTATTTTTATTTTGGACTATAAGAATGAGAACCAGATTGTCTTTAAGGCAAAGACATGAGGAGGTGAAAAACTACAAAGCACAAACATCCTTCTTTTCATGCACATTTCCACTATCAACTACATACACGTTATCTGAGGAATCAATAGCAATGTCATGCGGAAGCCAAAATTGACCATCAGCATATCCTTCAGAACCCCATTTTGTTATAAAGTTACCATCGCTGTCAAACTTTTGAATACGTTCATTTTGGCTATCAACTACATACACATTATCTGAAGAGTCAAAGTCTATACCGTGTGGGTCTATAAATTCTCCATCGTCACGGCCTAGAGAACCCCATTTTCTAATGAAGCTGCCATCTGCTGAAAGCTTTTCTAATTTACAATTATCCCTATCAGTTACATACACATTATCTGAGGAATCGAGAGCAACATCATGAAGGTGCAGATAATGACCATTACCAGTTCCTTGCATACCCCATTTTCTAATGAAGTTACCGTTATTGTCGAACATTTGAATACGGTAGCCACTTTCTTCTGCTGTGAAAACATTTCCAGAGGAATCTACTGCGACTCCCCATGGTCTTTGAAACTGACCATCACCATCTCCTTCAGAACCCCATTTTGTTATAAAGTTACCATCGCTGTCAAACTTTTGGATATTGTTACCTTCAAAGTCTGCTACAAAAACATTATCTGCAAAATCAATAGCGACGTCTTCTGGCCGTAGAAATTGACCATCACCATCTCCTTCAGAACCCCAACTAGTAATGAATTTACCGTCGCTAGTAAACTTTTGT
This sequence comes from Nitrososphaeraceae archaeon, assembly GCA_029240435.1. Classification (GTDB taxonomy): domain Archaea; phylum Thermoproteota; class Nitrososphaeria; order Nitrososphaerales; family Nitrososphaeraceae; genus JAJNBK01. The sequence continues at coordinate 3,575 of JAREAI010000271.1, forward strand.
ATGTTATTTTTATCGTCATCAGATACATACACATTACCTGAAGAATCAATATCAATACCATGTGCATGCAGAAACTGACCATCAGCATATCCTTCAGAACCCCAACTAGTAATGAATTTACCATCGCTGTCGAATTTTTTGATAGATTTAAAAACTGGAGGATTATTATTCTCTGTCTCTTCTTCTTCTTCTTCTTCCAAGACACCATCACCATCTGCTTCAGAACCCCAACTAGTAGTAATGAATTTACCATCGCTGTCGAATTTTATGATATGGTTAAAGTTTGAAAGCCTAGCATTAGTTTCTTCTTTTCCTTGAGCGAGAGAATATTGGGTAAAGGTAATCGTAAATATAATTAATGCTATGACAGTTGACAAGATAACTAATATATTAGTAAATTTAATCGGTCTGAATAATAAAGATAGCATTAATTATATTTACTTATCATTAACTTATACTTAAGACACATAAATTATTTTGACCTTTTATTGTGTTCCACTTGTACTAATCCTAAATATTTCATTTACGTTACTTATACTAGCACCAGGTGCTGGTCCACCTCCAATAATATAGATTCTATCACCAACAACTTCAACTGCTATTCCATGGCGTGCTGTTGGCATTGGTGGTTCAGATGTCCATTTGTTAGTTTTCGTATCATATTTTTCATTGTTATCGAATACTCCTCCTCGCTTTTCACCTCCAAAGACATAGATATTACCATCAACAGATGCAACAGCTGCCAAACCTGCTCTTTTTGATGGCATTGGTTCAAGTACAGTCCATGTATCTTGTTTTGTATTGTACATTTCATTAACATTAAAAGTATCAGAAAGATCTGATGTTTTGTCTCTACCTCCAATAACATATATCTTGTCATCAACTACGGCTGATGAAAGATGGTGTCTTGCAGTTGGCATTGGTGCTTTTTCTGTCCATGTATTAGTTTGTGGATTATATGCTTCATTTGTAGTGAAGAAATTCTCTTCATACTCTCTTCCACCTATTGCATATAGAATTCCATTGACAAACTTAGCAGTTAATCCGCCTCTAGCCGTCGGCATTGGTTTGCCCTCTTGCCATCTATTAGCGTCTGGGTCATAGATGAATAATTTGTTAGAAGAATTTTTCTCTGCATCCCAACCTCCCACTACATACACTTTACCATTATAGGCTGCTGCAGCAATATGATGCAAGGGCTCTGGTAACGGGGCAGCAGTAGTCCATTTATCGGTCGTGGTATCATAAACTTCTACGATGTTTGTAGGACTATCACTATGACCAGTCAATAAACCTCCGATAACAAAGATTTTTTCACCTAAAGCAACGCCAACAACCTCTGATCTTTTAGTAGGCATACTTGCTCCAGTAGTCCATAATAATGAAGATTCTGTTTGTGAGGGGGAAGATGATATAGATGATGTTGTTGCGAAAATTAAAGGAAAAGATACAAAAGCGTTTAAAGCAATTCCTGAAATCAAAAGGACCGCTATTATTAAGACAAAATTAGACAGATTCATGTTAAAAACAATATCTTCCATTAGTCTTATTTAAAGTATCTTCCAGCACATAATATGAATTCTATTAAAAAGAAATAAACAAAAAAAGAAGGATTTATGTTTCCGAAAGTATGAAAAAACCTGATTCTTTTTTTATTGAATGATACGTTCTATTAATGATGAAAATACTACCAATATAGGTAGTAATAAGACACATATCAAATAATAATTTACTTTGTATATACTAAAATTATAATGTTTAATCTTTATTTTGATATATATTTAATATCAACTTTTTCTTTGCAAATAGTGGAAAATGTTTTTTAATAGGTATTTTTAATAATTGTTATTATATTTACTATGCTTTTAAACATTCGAATATATCTGATTGGCATCTTGATTTTGACTATAGTATCAATTGGATATTCTAATTATGCAGTAGCAGAACCACTTCTCAACGATCCTAGTTTAGGAGTACAGTTAGTTTTAGATGGACTTGAATTACCTACTTCTATGGCATTTCTAGGTCCAGACGATATTTTAGTTTTAGAGAAAGAAAAAGGTACAGTACAGAGAATTGTAAATGGTGAGATGTTACCGGAGCCGCTACTTGATGTCAACGTTGCAACCCAATCTGAAAGAGGTATGTTAGGTATTGCTGTTGCTGAAAAAGCGACTCTAAATGCACCTACATATGTTTTTCTATACTATACTGAAGCAGAATCAAAAGATGGTGAAGATCTTAGTGAAAAAAAGGATCCATTGGGCAATCGTCTTTACAGGTATGAATTGGTAAATAATAAACTAGTAAATCCTAAACTGCTTCTTGATTTACCAACTACACCAGGATTTTCTCACAATGCTGGTGTTGTCACTATTGGAACTGATAACAATGTATATGTTATAGTTGGTGACCTTAACTATCTTAACGAGCCAAGTGGGAACACACTTTCCCAAAATATTGATGGGTCACCACTACCTGACGGAAGGGGTGGAATACTTCGTGTTACTCAGAACGGAGAAGTAGTAGGTGGTGTAGGTATACTTGGAAACGAGGATCCTCTAAACAAATATTATGCTTATGGAATACGGAATAGTTTCGGAATTGCATTTGATCCCCTAACTGGTAAGTTATGGGATACAGAAAACGGATCAAAGCATGGCGATGAAATTAATCTTGTAGAACCGGGATTTAACAGCGGATGGAGACAAGTAACAGGAATGTCTACTTCTACACTTAACAACAAATTTGATCGCGATAATTTGGTTGACTTTGATGGAAGAGGAACCTATAGCGAGCCTGAATTAGATTGGCAGGAAGAAGTTGGACCTACAGCAATTACATTTCTTAATTCTGATAAATTAGGGGACGAATATGAAAATGATTTGTTTATTGGAACTGCCCATAATAATGGAAATATTTACAATTTTGATTTAAGCGATGATAGAACAGAACTAATTCTCAATGGCCCACTTGCTGATAAAGTAGCAGACAATATCTCAGAAAATCAAGATATAATATGGGGTGAAGGATTTGATATAATTACAGATCTAGAAGTTGGATCTGATGGTTATCTTTATGTTGTTTCATTTGGCCAAGGAGCAATATATAGAATAGTTCCTGGAGAAGACAGTGGCAATGATGATGCGGTCGATGATGATGCTGAAGTATCGATTGATGAAGAAGAAACAGGTATCGAAGTAGAAGAAGAAGAAGAAGAA
>JAREAI010000040.1:0-12852 GCA_029240435.1 Nitrososphaeraceae archaeon
ATTCTCATAGAAGTAAATTTTTCTTCTTATATGCTGCGCCTTTCTGTTTTTCTATTCCAAGAGCCCGTCATACCAAACTTCAAAAAGATACTAAAGAGATAAGCACGCAACTATTTCAATACAATGTACTCAATACTCTTGTATAATACTCAATTTTATTTGTCTTATATACATAAAAAACTGACCAAAATAATTACAGAATTTTATATCTTCTAAAATTATTGCTACAGTATTTCCCTCAGAAGAAATTGAATCAATTTATAGATTCGATATTTTAGACATCCACCTACAAGGTATTAGACTAAAAACGTAAAATAGTAGGTCTAGTTGAGTACTTTAAAATGGTTTTTAGTCATGAATGTATTGATAGCTGAAGATGAGCATGACATCGCTCTCTTATATAAAATGGCGTTAGAAAGAAGAAATCACCAAGTTACAACAACTGAAAATGGCGAAAATTGTCTTAAAGCATACCACGAAAAATGCCAGAATAGAAGATTTGCAATACATGATATTGGACAAATGTTGCCATTTGATGTTGTCATCCTTGACCATAAAATGCCTAAGATTAATGGTATGCAGGTAGCAGAAGAAATTCTTGCAATGAATCCCCGTCAGCGAATAATATTTGCTTCTGCATATGTTAAAGAAACTCTCACAGATTCTATAAGAACGTTAAAACAAGTTGTAGAGCTAATGCAAAAACCTTTTAATGTGAATACATTAATTGATACAGTAGAAGACAAAGAAATTTATTCTGAGTTAAAACGATTGGATGTAGATTTAGATATCATTAAAGCTATTAATCCCACACATGAACAAATAATAGATTTGTTAAAACGATTAAGGACAGTACAAAAGGGTAGAACATTTTAGTTTAGGCTTTATTGATTGATGCATATTAATTATTAACGTCGCAATAAATAACAACAAGTTCCATAAGTTATTCTCTTTGGTGTAATTTGATTTATAATATTATTAATGTTTCATATTAAAGTACAGAATGTTTTAATGATGGCATATACAATCAATTTATATTTAAAAGTATCATTGCTAATAGACATTTAGAAATAAGTCATCATCAAGATACTTATTAACAGAATTTAGACGCGAATTCCCTTTTTTCATATCTTGAATTTTGATTGATGGCATAACTCTATAAATCTCCGAAAGCTTTATGAATTCCAAGAGACAGTGATGATATAATTTTGGAGATATTGTTATGTTCAATCGAATAGGAGCAGTTATACTTTTGGTTTCAGATATGAAAAAATCTCTAAAGTTCTATAAAGATACCCTAGGAATGGAATTAAAGAAAGAATCTGAAGATTGGATTGAATTTGTAAAACATGGAACAACAGTACTTGCTTTACATCCTGCAAAAAAAAGGAAGATGACAAAAACTAATAGCATGTTAGTAGGCTTCAACGTTAGTAATCTAGAATCAGTCTGTAGCGAACTAGAAAAGAAAGAAGTAAAGTTTTACAAAAAGTTGACCGAGCAACCATTTGGAAAACATGCTATTATAAAAGATCCTGATGGCCATTTAATTTCACTGACAGAGATAATTTCAAAAGAAGAAGAATATATGCAGATACCTTACTATCATGGCTTTGCACCAGCTTGATGATTATAATTGCCTTCAATAGGGACCTGCGGCATTAATAGTCAAATGTTTTATAGTATACTACCATTTTTTACCTGCACTTTGTCGCATATAATAAAAAAGATACTGCTGAGCGTAGCCAGAATATTTCCCAAAGTATTTCCTAATAGATTCTGAAAATGTTATATATTGGTCATAGTTTATTTTTTTGTTCTTATTATTATTTTCCTTTTCTTTTTCATTGTGACTTATAAGCCAACTATAATGGTGGGAAAGTGCTCTTGTAATCCAGATATCAATAGGAAAAGCCTCAAGCTTCTCTAGAGAGAATAATAGTATACAATCAGCAATTTTATTACCTATGCCATATACTTTCAATAATTCTTTTTTTGCATCGTCATAGCTAGCTTGTATTAGATATTTAACATCAAGGTTTCCTTGGATAATACTCTCGGCAAGCAATTTAATTGCTTTTGCTCTATATCCAAGGCCACAGGAACACAAGTCCTCGATTGTTGCTCTGTTTAGATCAGCGGCAGTAGGGAACGTAAAAAATTCTTTTCCATCAACTCCTATTCTTCTACCAAATTTTCTCGAAAGGTTGTTTAGCATTCTGCGAATCATTAGGATATTAGTATTGCTAGCACATACAAAAGAAAACATACACTGATAAGGATCCTGGCGCATCAGACGCAGCCCTGAAAATCTTCTTATTGCATCGGATAAAAGAGTATCATTTGGAAAACTAGATAAAATATATTTAATATCATCATCCAATCTGAAAACATGTTGTTCCCATCCTTTCATATCAGGAAAGGAGTAAAATTCGATCAATCTATCGTTTTTATTTATATTTTTATTTTGCTTAGGATTATCTGCTGCTAAGGAAGAAAATTTGAGTATATGTTCTCCATATATTCCGTACCATGCATTGTCAATTCTTTTCCACAAGAACATCTGTCCACTATTTATGCTGATCTCTAGATTGATGATTTCTTGGTTGAGGCATACAGAAGACAAAGGCTGTAACAACTACAGCTATCCTTATGAACTCCTTACTCATATTCTTTATTGAACTTTTTTAGTTTCTTCTTCTTCTATTTTTTTTAAATCATTCTTTAAAATATCAATAGTTTTTGGAATTTCATTCTTGGCGCATGAAAAGCAAACCTGTTGTAAGGATAATGGATAGGTAAAATACTTTTCATTAAGAGCTATATCTCTTTTGCAAGATACGCACTTTTTCCTTTTATATGGATCAGTATTTTTTATGATCAATGAGCTATAAATAAAATAGAAATCATCTAATTTATAGGTATGACATTCTCTGCTAACATTATTTTAACTTGATTTTATTTTGGCAAGGGCTTGGGAATATCAAACTCGATTAAAATTAAAAGAGAATATTGTATACATTTACTAATACAGTTTACTATAAATAATAGATAAAGTTGATTCAATAAAAGGCCATGATTACAATAAAATCAACAATCATAGAATAACAGAAATAAAAGATAAATAAATTAAGAATCAATTCCATATAGCAGATAAAAATGACTGATCATCAACTATTTCTAATCCGAATTTTCATGAGCCTATACTAAATCTATAATATACAAATCATTCCTTTTAATATTAATTATAACTTGATTGCCGGGATTTGTTCTTCCAAGAAAATTCTTACAGCTAAGAATCGAAATTCTGGATGCAGACATAACCTCATATTCACTCTATAATCTAGTAAAGGTTAATTAGTATTATTTTCAAATGAGAGTAAATTAAAAAAGGAATGCTGTGATTGTCATTCAAAGTATTATATAGCCGTTTTTGGTAAAGGTAGATTGGAAGCATTATGAAACCTAATAATTTTGCAATGAGAGACTGGCATTTAGAGCATGTCGAAAAAGTCATAATTCGTTATATAACAGGTATATCTCCTGATGCCTCGTCATTTGAAAAACGTAATTTCAAGAAATATAGTACCATTTCAAACTGTGCTAAACAGATTGAATATGATATAAAACATGGCGTAACGACCGATGAGGTTTTGGCAGTAATGCAAAAAGTTAGATATGACAAATCTTTCTCACAACTGCGTGCAAATCCAGAGACAATACCAAGACTTGACGAGCTAGAAAGGCAAGTTTGCGCTCCAAAAAAAGTAACGTCTTGGTAATATATCGTTAGTATTTTCTATACTGTTATAATAATTTTCTTCTTTTACATAGTAGTCTTATAGTAGATGTTGTATCTCTATATTAAGAGATATAACTTGTTGAGACGTTTACTTAATTGTGTACGACTTCACGTTCAGAAGTATTGTTAACCTTCTTATAGATAGGAGTAGGAATTGGTTGCTCAAAGAAAGAATTATTGAACAACGACTATCCTAATAAGAGAATAGGTGATCGACTGGCTATATGGAACAATAAATAATCCTAAATTATAAATCTCGTTATGTTTGTTATTTGTAATATTTGCCAAGAAAGCATTAACTTATCTCTATATTGTAAAGATTTCATATCGTTAAGATTAGCGCAATCTTCTACTGCCTCAATCTATCCTCCTTCATCATCTGCGGCTACAACATCGGTGACAACGAAATCTGCAGAGGCAACATCAGTTATACCTTGCCCATCGACGACAGTCAACCGAAATGTTAATGTCGTATCTCCGTCTATCTCATCACATGCCGGAATTGCAAATGTACTAATGGGTGTTCCAGAACCTATTATATCAACATCAGGTTCTCCTCCTGTCTGTTCCCATCTTGCTGTTATAGGAACCATAGGGCTGACGGTACCTTCCAGAGTAACAGTGCCATCAGTATCACATGCAGCACTACTTGGCGTGGCTACAGCTGTAGCGATATTAATTGGAGTAGCTTGAGCGGTTAAATTTTGTTCACCAGGAAATGGTTGGGGAATGGTCGCGCTAGCAGGAACGCTCGCATTACTACTTATTTGCCCACCCGTCGCAGCAACATTCTCACCTATGTTCGCACCTCCGCCTATATTCGCACCTCCGCCTATATTCGCACCATCAGCTATTCTTGTGTTCTCAGCTATGTTCGCACCCTGAGCTATGCTCGCACCTCCGCCTATATTCGCACCCTGAGCTACTCTTGTGTTCTCACCTATGCTCGCACCTGCTCCTATGATCGCACCATCAGCTATATTCGCACCTCCTCCTATGCTCGCACCTCCTCCTATGCTCGCACGTACACCTATATTCGCACCTCGACCTATTTTCGCATTCTCAGCTATGTTTGCACCCTGAGATACTCTTGTGTCATCACCTATACTCGCACCCTGAGCTAGTCTTGTGTTCTCAGCTATGCTCGCGTTATTACCCACAGTTACACTACTGCCCAGGGTCGTATTATCACCTATAGTTACACTACTGCCCATGGTCGTATTATTGCCCACAGTTACACTACTGCCCATGGTCGTATTATTGCCCACAGTAACGCCACTTGCAAGTTGTTGCGCTTCGGCTAATAACAAACCAACTTTATTCCCCGTTGTATTAATCATATCAGTTATTGTTATTGCAAGTGCAAAAACTGCCATAAATCCCACACTTACCAGCAGAGTATTTCTATTCATTTTGTTAGTATATTCAAAGATGTCTATCTAATATACCTTGTTGCTTATCTGCCTCTTTCTGTTATAAATTCAATAAAGTAAGCAGCAAAATCCTTGAACTCAGTAGTGATATGGCTCCATAATTGATGTTGGAGTATTGACAATTCTTCGTGGCAATAACTTCGTTTAATGGCTATTTCTATATTTGTATATCTTATGAAACTATTTCGCAGGCGATTTGAAGTGCCCCTTTCCAAAGCCAGAAATAAGGTATACACTGCTAATACATTTCAGTGAGTCACATACAGACCAAGAAAACTCCTTTTCTCTTCATTTCATATACAGTTGTAAATTCTTGTTATTATTATATCAATAGTATTTCTCTATATCTATGGACAAATTTCACGTATTATAGCCATACATTACGGACATAGTTGTATGGATATATCATTCTTCTGACTAACCAATAGATGCTACATTTTTAAGTTATTACTGGTACGAATTTAAGTCGAGTAGTGATAATTGGAAATTCGTTGATCATGCACAAAATTTGAAATAGATTTGTCGGGATTGGGGCACTGAGTAAATTATCTGATGAGAAACGGATTAAAACTAGTAATTAATTAGTGACATACAAATGCCAACTTATATCCTTTTAGATGATACCTGTATTTCCTTATTTGATAGCGACTGTAACTGTTTAGATTATGATGATGCAGATGAATTCTCAATTTATATGAACAATCCAGGTAGATGTGGCAACTGTTAGTGCTACGGACCAACCATGATCTTTGTATAATAAGAACTGTAACAGCGAAATTGACTGGCAGGACTGTAAGTTCCTATATTCGGTAACAACTATAATTGAGTAATCTACATCGATATTGCTCATTTGGCATCTATATTGTAAAGAACCATAACAAGAAAAAGTAGTATTACATTATGGCTTGGGATATAACTTACCTCAAGTTCTCTGACCATTAAGAGGCTGTGTTAATTTTACTACATTTTATTAGTAAATTTGTGATTTGGTTATGTCTATATTTCTATCTCCAGATATAAAAGAAAAATATCTTTAACCAGTTATCAACATCATGTTTAATCCTGACCATTTATTATCTTCAAAGTTTCATCAACAATATATTTTCTTGATTTTTCATCTTACTACTACTGCAAAAATCTATCTATTAGTCTCGAATATTATTTCATCATTTCCAATAACTCTGTGTGAGAGTGTTTTTTTCATTTTGTAATTGATTCGTGACTTTTACATGTGAATTTAAATTCTAGATGTAAAATACAACAAGTAAAGACCATGTGAGATTATGGTGTGTGTGGAGAATACCCTAATAAAGCATTTCAGAATATACAAGAAACTATTAGGAACAGCTTTAGGTTATGCAAACACTATTTGGAAATACAATTAAGTTAACAGAGGCTGAGCTAGGTAGAGAGCATATATACATACATATATATATATATATATCACTAATTTGGTATTAACAAGTTTTGGAACACATCTCAACAATTTTGATACTTCTTAATTCAAGAATAGTCACAATAGCCTTTTGAATATCGCGTTTTGATATAAAGTCAAAATCCCATGCATCTATAAATCGTTGATATTCTTGTTCTAGTGTCTTGGCTGTGTCTTGGAATACAACCATCTTCTCAGGAGTATCCGGTGCCTGGTAACCTTTCGCGACCATAATCGGACATCTTTTGTCTCCAGCTAATGGAATATACCAAGCATTTTTTGCAAATTCGTATCGACCAGTAATAACAGCATCATACATACGCATTAATTCATCATTTGATAATTTTTGCATATCCGAAAACCAGGGTTCAGTCTCAAATTTTACTACAGGTGATATGTAGTTATTCTTTCTGCTTTTTATACTACTATTTCTAAATATCACTACATTATAGTCATAGTCAATCAGATAAAAATACCTTTTCTCCTGTTTAAACATGCTTGACGTCTGAATTAATATCAATAAAAGACACTTGCATTATGTTATCAATATCTTACAACGTAATTATATATGAATTCTCTACCATTTGTTCTTGTTAAAGCATTTATTTCCTTGTCTAAATTTAGTTACTTGGTCAGTTAATGGGATTACTATAAGATCTTATTTTGCTGATTATCAGATTCTAATAATATTATCTCCAGTTATTATTAGTCTCGCTACTAGAATATCGTTCTCTTAAAATCATAAGAATAGTATTAAAATTGACTAGAGCGAATGTAAGTGAAACAAATATTTGCTTTTTTTAATGATGTTTGGCCTATCTAAAAATAGAGACGAAAGAGATAAATTGAAAGTAAATTCTTTTGTATCAATGAATAAAAGACACTCTGCAAATTACGCAATTTTATCTGGAATTGCGTTTTTAGCATTACTTGCACCATTTTTAATTGATGTCAACAGCCAATTTATACAGCAAGCATTAGGACAAGATACTGCCGCAACAAATACAACCACTACAGCAATTAATCAAACTGATAGGACATTAATGCCATTTGTAATCAATGTTACACGTAACACTAATGCAACAGGCACAGCAGCAGAATACATCGTAAATATAACAACCTCTGGCATGACTAATACATCTGGAACGTCAGACAATCAAACTGGTCTTGAGATAACACCATTTCTGGTAGACGTACTTCGTAATACTAATGCAACAAGCATAGCAGCAGAATACATCGTAAATATAACAACTGGCGCTAATGATACAACTACACAATAATAATATATCACAATCTTTTTTTCTAAAACAAAATTATGATATTAGTTAGAAATAATATTTCTTATACTTTATCTACTATCAATACATAATGAAGGCGATTTTTATATATCCCCAAGTGATTAGTAATCAATATTATCGAAATAATAATGTTATCTGATTATAGTATAAAGTATAAAGCAGTAAATATATCATGTTGTTTTGACGATTGTGTATCTTGTTTTAATATTTCAATATAGATATCTTTATCGGATTTGTAAGTAATGCCAAACTGCTGATGATATTATATTATACAATTTTACAATCTATAGGTTACATATTAATTTGAAAAATGGACCAGAAGTTATATGAAGAGATATTCGTGATTGATTTATGTTAATATATACCCGTAATTATAAATGTGATGTTTAGATATTCTTCTCGAAAAAATCAATAATGATACACGAACGCTGCAGCACGATCTAGAACTGCAACAACAATTGGCCCAGATGATAACAATCAGTTCCTACCTGTGGGGCATATAAAAGCATAAGAGCTCATAGATGCCATATGTAAAAAAAACAGCTACAATACAGGTAACTTTAACAACTATTGCAATATATTTAACTTACATTTATAGTTCCTAATTAACATATATTGTGTGGAATTGGTCTAAATCGAATAATCAATAAATTAGAGCCAGTGTTGAATTTTTAGAAAATTATAAATTGGCTCTTTTTTAAGCAATTTAATAAGAGCCAGCGTCTGAGGAATTGATAGCACAGGTTTCTTGAAATGGTTATCGATAGATATCCTCGGACAGGCAACTTGTACAAATGCATCGATACCCTTGAAAATTTGTATATGATCTTCGGTAATATCTGTCAATGCAATTAGTTGCACCTTCTTTCCTAACTGTTCAAAAGATTTCTTTAATTCAAGTGCCTTTATATGTGCAAATTGTCCTTCTTTTAATCCAATTATAATTCCTATTATTTCTGCATCCAATGCTTTATAGATCGATAAGATGGCTTTCTTTTGTAGTTGTTTAGCAATTCCAGTAACTTCAGAATATTCTTCGAAGTATGGATCCAGCATATATGTTGGTTTTTCCGTGGATATTGCAATGCTCGCTGAATGAAACGCGCTTTGACCTAAGAAAATATAAGCGTCAACTTGGTTTTGGACATTATATGCTGGATAGAATTCGCAGCCAAAAACTTGTGCATCATTGAGCTGTCCTTTTCCTCTACCGATAATTACCTGGTAACCAAATTCTTCAAAGATCTCTCTGACACGTGTGATTTGATTAAGGTGTTGGCTATCAGTTACTAAAGATATTGAATTGTAGTTTTTACTTTTAAGTTCTAATGCACATTTTCTTGCTATTCTATCGAAAATGATATCGTCAAATGCATCGATCATTACTACTTTCTTATCAAATGTTTCCATAGATATAGTATGGCCAATATTGAACAAAATTTCAGCTCCTAACATATCTGCCGCATGCGTATTCAGATCGCATGAACCCCAACATGTATCGCCAATAACATAGGCGGGAATACCAAATTTTTCTGTGATATTACTTGCACTATTTTGAATTTTCGGTATAAGAGCTTCTGGCCCATTGAGTGCTACAGAACGAGGCTTTCGTTCATTAATTATTTTGAATATTCTTTTTTCATCTATTATCATCATGTCTAGTTAACCACCTTAAGAGAACATAATTTGCGGACTGTCAATATAACTATTTCACATACAATACAATAAATCCAATCTCTTTTCCTTGTAGATATTACTTTTTTATCTATTTGCACTGATAAGTTTTCTCAACCAATCAGAAATATAAATTAAATTTAAATTATACGAAATACGGAAATTTAATTATATATTTTTAATACCATGATAATTATTAAGTTTATAAGTTGTTCTCATAATTCTCTTTTTTCTAAAAAATATTTTGTCTAAATACATTTTAGACATAAAGAAAAGAAAGAACGAGCCATGAACCTCGATATATATATTATTCTAAAATAGAAATATATTTATTCTTACTAAACATCGTTATAAAGAATTAGTATCCAGATTCATAGACGATATTTTGAATATGATTACAAATATGGATCAATTCTTAATATCAATAGAATAGGTATTACTGAGAATCTCTGGCGCTTTATTAGCACCCATGTTTTTGAATTGAACAGATATTTTTTCACTACTGGCATCAACTAAGATTCGGAATCTGCTTAACCCTTTAGCGGTTTGAAAAACGTGCTCAAATTTAATAGGGACGGAATTATTTCTTAAGGATTCAGGAATCTGTGGTTCAAAATGGATTTTATTCTCAATCATATTCATTTTCATCCCTAACATCATCTCACGCAAGGCATAAGTATACATCCCGACCGACCAAGCCTGAAGTATACAAGAATTAAATGGTTCAGGTCTATCGCCTCTATATGTTTCGGCAAACATGCCATTTTCAGATAGGATCCGTTCCGCCATTGATTCTATGTAATAAAGTGCCTGTTCTTTCCTTCTGAATTTAATTTCACTTATAGCGGCCCATCCTGTAACTAGAGGCCAAACAGCGCCATCATGATAAAGGCTCGGATGATATTTAGGATCTAATGCGCTTAATGTTCTGACGCCCCAAGCAGTTGTAATATCATCTTTTTCAATCCTTGTGAGAACATATTCAGCTTTGGCTCTATCTTGAACTGCATCCGTCATCAAAAGTACCAATGCATTGGGTCGAATACTCGGATCCTTTGAGCCATCCTTTCTTATTGTATCATGATAAAATTTGGTAGTGTCATTCCAATATTCTAAATCAATTTTATCCCGTAGTTTTTCGGCTGACTTTTGCCATTTTTCCCTATTATAATTATCTCCTACGATCCTCGCTAGATCACTTCCTATTTTCAAACTTTCGTAAAACAGAGCTTGAATATCATTAGCACTTTTCCTTCTATCGATATGATCCATCCATGTAGAATCTTGTATAGGTAATTTTTCAGCAACTCCTGTAAATCCATGCTCTACTAATCCATCACCATCAGAATCTTTCAAAAATCCCCAATTTACAAGATCGGTAATGGATTTCCATCGCTTTTCCAGGTAGCCAATATCACCAGTAGCTAACACATATTCGTGTATTGCCCATGGAAAAAGAAAAGTAGAATCAGCCGACCCATAAGTTGTATTGTGTAAAAAAGCCTGCCCGCTTATTATCATAGGCAACTCACCTTTCTTTGCTATTGATGAGGTTTTTTTAGCTTGGTAGTGTAGAAAATTTTCAATTATTGAATAGACAAAATAATAATCCTCCATAGACAAATAGCCTCTTAGCGCCCAACCAGTATCTCTCGCCCAATAATTAGGGAATCTTGGTAGTCCCGCACAAATTCCCGCTCCAAGTTCATTGTATTCTGCTTTAAGATATTCCATGCTCACCTTTGCTTTGTCTAAAGCTTTGAGTAGTTTCGCAACAGTTGGATTTTGTTTTAAAGTTGACTCTGCATATAACGTAGAAGAGAAGACAGTTATGAAGTGCTCCCGGGTATCTTCTAAAAGCTGTCTGTAATTATCTCTTATAAACCTGTATTCTTTTATACAATCTTTAGAACTGCTAAAACTGCCAGCGCCGACAAGAGAAATCTCACAACTCTTTCCTGCTTCAATTTCAAGGTCATAAGATAGCTCTAGGTCATTATCAAAAGAATCCATTAGAATTTTAGAAGGCCTCAAATCTCTCGGTGCAACTCCAATTGTTCCATAATAATGAGCAACACCTTTTTTGGCACTTGTTTGTATTTGCAGGCAATTATCCGTTGAAAGCAACTTTGAATAATTACTTTGAGAAATAGCAGCAAGACCATAACTGGTGATATTGCCATCAATAAGAAAATGAACTCGAATCTTTCGTTTGTTTTTTTGAATTTTCTTCTTTAAACCCATTTTTGAAAAATCACTATGTTTATCTAAGAGATCAAGCTCTAAGCGCATAACAAATCCTCTGTTTTCTACAGGTACGAATAATGTCCTTTTTACTTGCAATCCTGCTACTTCATGCCTAGTAGAGAGAAACCCTTTCTCATGTCTGGAAGACACAACAAAATTTGGAAGCCGCTTACGTATACCATCGTCCATAGAAATTTCAACTATAATCCGGCCAAAAGCTCGTGCAGGAGGCACATATAATCCTCCATTATCATATTTAGCACCCATCCACGTCCAATTAGCAGAAAGTGATCCGTTAGATGAACAAACTATATATGCCTTTTTTCCAGATAATATTAATGGGTTCGTAAAGTTCTTAAAGATAGTATCTTCGTTCGTTGTAACAGATTCTTGATCATCAACTAGATTAGAAGAGAGAAAGATCCTTTCTCTCCGTTCTCCTGCATAATCGGTGAAGGTAAAGGGAATAATTATCTGCTCGAAACCTTCAAGTTTACTCAAAATTACAATTTTGTGTTTCCTTTTTTCTTCCAATCCATCTTCTTTTATTATTAAAAATCTTGCACTCTGGAAAGGCTTAAATGGAATAGGTCTATATTCAGAAAGCGCTGATGCATTTACGACATCCTCTGAGGTTGCAATAAAAATCGATTTCTTTGGGATGGGAATCTCATTTACATAGATATCAAGTGATACAATGTTTCCGCCTAAAGGCACTGGCGGATTTAGCAAAGAGAAAATAAATCCCTGGTGTTTATTATCACCCTCGACTATCATCACATTTTTTAAACTTCCCTCAATATAAGAGAGTACAGTATGTGTTTTATCTAATGTCCTTACCATCCCACTACACCTAACTACCGGATCATCAGCAGATGAACGAATAACCCTCTTAAATTTTAAACTATAAAATACTTTATAAGACTATCAATATGTAGTAGACCATATTCTCCAATAAAACTA
>JAREAI010000041.1:0-13106 GCA_029240435.1 Nitrososphaeraceae archaeon
ATACAGAACATATGATTGAAGTTTGCATTTTTTAGAAAGTACAATATAATACATCAACTGTCATATAAATAATACTAGTATCACATTGTTTGAACATTTAAGACAGATTAGAAAAAAATTAGCAATAAAGTCAATACTATCACCTTTTTTATAAATATGCTGTATATATAATGAAGAAATTTGCCGTATCAGATAAGATTCAACTATTATCTAAAACTCTTAAAGGTATGATAACATGGAGAGCGTAGGCTTTAACATTCCATACGGCTAACGAGGAGTCTAAATTACAATCTAAAAGTAAATCATATACGAGTTTATTAATTTGGCTTGCATCAATTTTTTGAAATGACCTACTAGGTTGAAGTAGATGTGTAGTTATCTTAATCCCTTTATTAGGTAAGGCTTATCTAACGTTGTTTAACTATCTTTGCCATGCCCTTTGAAAGCCTGGGTGAGTATGTCGAAGTCCTAGAAAAAAGCGGACAGTTGGCGCGAATAAAAAAAAGAGTAAGCGCGCATTTAGAAATTGCAGAGATTATGCGCAGATTAATGTATGCTGGCAATCAACCAGCAGTATTATTTGAAGATGTGGAAGGTTATGACATGCCAGTGCTAGGTAACGCTTTCGGAACTCTAACACGATTACAAACTGCATTGGAAATAAAAAATTTCGAAGAAATAGGAGGCAGAATTGTGGACCTTACAAAAATGAAAATGCCTGCAGGGATGATAAACAAACTCAAGATGATACCAAAACTGTCAGAGATCGCCCAATATGGTCCAAAAAGCGTAGAGTCAGGACCGGTTATGGAAGTCATAGAAACAGATAATGCAACTCTAAGTTCGATACCTATCCTAAAATCTTTTTCCGGTGATGCAGGGAGATTTATTACATTTGGATTAACAGTTACAAAGCATCCAGAAACAGGAATTCGAAATATTGGAGTGTATAGAATTCAGGTTATAAATCATATAAAAGCAATAATGCATTGGCAAATTCACAAGCGCGGAGCACAGCACTATGAAATAATGAAGGAGCAAATGAAACGCATCGAAGTAGCAATAGTAATAGGTGCCGATCCGGCCACAGTTTTCAGTGCAGTTGCTCCCGTCCCAGAAGGTATGGATAAGTTTCTATTCGCAGGTATAACGAGGAAGAAAGGAATAAAACTTGTTAAATGCAAGAACGTCGACTTGGAAGTTCCTGCTAATGCCGAAATTGTCCTGGAAGGCTACATAGATCCAAATGACATCCGTATGGAAGGTCCTTTTGGCGATCATACAGGGTATTATACACCCCCCGAACCATATCCTACATTTACTCTTACTGGCATCATGCGAAGAAATAAGCCGATTTATCTGACAACTGTTGTTGGAAAGCCAATTTTAGAGGATGCATATATAGGAAAAGTTATTGAGCGATCATTCTTGCCGCTTATTCAAATGTTTCAGCCCGAAGTAGTAGATTTTTCTATGCCTCCGGCAGGATGGTTCCAGGGTCTTGCTGTGATTTCAATCAAGAAACGTTATCCTGGTCAGGCGCGAAAAGTTATGATGGGCTTGTGGGGGATGGGTCAGCTATCTCTTACCAAGATATTTGCCGTTGTGGATCATGACATAAATGTACATGACATGGACGAAGTAATATGGGCTATTACAACAAGAGCAGATCCTAAAAGAGATACTATGATAATTGATAATACGCCAACTGATACTTTAGATCCAGCTTCTCCATTAGTTAACCTTGGCTCAAAGATGGGGATAGATGCAACTGCAAAATGGAAAGAAGAAGGATATCTCAGGGAACCCCAGCAACTGGTTACAGTCGATGAGCAGACAAAGATAACTGTTGACAATAATTGGAAAGAATATGGGCTATCTTAATTTTATACATATTATATTGAGGATTTGCTAACTTCAGAAGAAAAGGAGATTTAAAGTGCGCGCCAGCAGAAAAGCCATTTCTTGTTTCTGGCATTAGCCCTTCATCATAGAATATGTTCACAGAGGTTATAAAATAAAAAAGAAGTGCCTGAAAATAGAATTTCTCATAAAATATATTAGAAAAAAGTGTCCGACCGATATGATGATGAAAAGCTTCCTCAATTAGTTTCTATATCTTTAAAAAATTATGCAATTCTGTGTTATTGTACCTTTATAGACATCATCCTATTCCTCTTATTATAAAACCCTTCATTGCGGAATGAAGTTTTATTCTTTTTTTCCACATTATTGGAGATGGCAAACATATACCATGATTATTAACTGCCTTTAAAAGCCTTGAAAGGATAATTAAGAGATTACTTTTATTCAGAATAGTAGTAAGACTTTAAATAATGAATACTATTAGATCTAACTATGAGTGCCAGTACAAAGAAAGAATCCGTTCCAAAAATTGTAGCACTAGAAGTTCTTGAGAAGAATGGAATTAACGTAGAAAAACTAAAGGAATTAATTACCAAAGGAGTCGGCGCAGAATTCACAACGTACTATTATTATACTATACTAAGAATGCATTGCACTGGACTAGAAGGTGAAGGCATTAAGGAGATAGTCGAGGATGCACGAATTGAGGATAGAAACCATTTCGAAGCAATGGTTCCTAGACTCTATGAATTGGGAGGTGGTTTACCTAGGGATATAAGGAAATTTGCAGACCAGGCTGGCTGTCCTGATGCTTATCTCCCAGATAACTGGGAAGATATTAACTCGATATTAAAAGTCTTGTTAGAAGCCGAACAGTGTGCAATTAGATCATGGGGAGAAGTATGCGATATGACTGCAGGAAAGGATCCCAGAACATATGACATTGCACAAAATATTATGCAAGAAGAAGTTGAGCACGAAGCATGGTTCATTGAACTTCTATCAAAAAGACCTTCAGGACACTTTAGAAGAAGTTTTGTAGGTCAATCACCACATACTAGAGGACAAGGTGGTCTCATCCATCTTTGATGGAATTATATAATTTATAAAAGGTTTTTCCTTTTTCTTTTTTGTGTTTATAGATTCATGCTTTATCGAGTTTGTAGTAGCAACGATCTAAAGGATAACTCTATGATTGTTTTTAAAATTAACCACGATGATATACTTGTAGGAAGGAGAAATGGGAGATTATTTTCATGCAATAATTCATGTCCACATAGAGGCGCATCTCTTTTAAAAGGCAACTTCAATGAAGATAATATTGTTTGTTATATGCACGGATATGAATACAATGTATTTACCGGAAAGTTAGAACATATGAAGTCATGGAAAAAAGATGACTCTTGGATGGAGCAAAGCTTAGAGTGGAGAAAGTCAGATGATTTGACATTATATCCAATAATGGAAAAAGACGGCGCTATATACGTAGAGTTCGAACAGGATAATTGACACGGTGTCTCATACAAACCTGGATAAAAAACCACGTTTAATAAATAACTCACTCCCAATATCCATACAATGCTTATAGATAATTTAAAATAATTCTTGAACTATTACTCAAGCAAATTCATGAACATTCTAATGCATTGCAAATCTACTCAAAAACAAGCATGAGAATATATCTCAGTGGGCTGTATCTGGTATATAACAACTATCAGCCTGATCTTTTTCCAATGTTTAAAATCATCTTAAAAGCACAGATTTAAAAACACAAAACATAGCGATCCTAAATTATACCTATGGATACAACGGTAAGTATTTGAGATAGTTTACGCGTTATAGATTGTTTTAACAATCGCAACTTTTTAATTCAATAATTCATAAAGAATTAATTTTAATACCATTTAAGAAAACTTAGACATTGCTTCCCCTTTATAATTTATTAATCCGCCAGATTCAACTATCTTTGCGATTAAGGCAGGAAATGGCTTCATCAAGTAGGACTCGTTGTTTGATAAATTGGTAATTTTGTTCTTACTAATATCAATATCCAGATAATCCTTGTCTGTAATTCTCTTGATTATGTCTTCTTCAACCTCTATTGGTAGCAAGTAGCCACCATCTACAGCATTCCTATAAAATATCCTTGCAAAAGATGGTGCTAGAATTGCCTTTATACCAGTGCCGGAAAGAGCAATGGGTGCATGCTCTCTACTTGAACCACAACCAAAATTACTACCGCAAACGAGAAAATCTCCATCTGATACTTTCTCGGGGAATTTGGGATCTATTCCCTCCAGAGCATGTTTGGCCAATTCTTTGTGGTCATGGATTTTAAGATAGGGGCCTGGAATAATGACGTCGGTATCGATATTTGCTCTGTCATATTTGTGAACTCTTCCTCTCATCTTAATCAGTTCCCTGTGTCTCGTGGATCTGTAATTTTCCCTGTTATGGCTGATGCTGCCACTACAAGGGGTGATGCAAGATATGTTTTTGATTCCACATGTCCCATTCTGCCTGGGAAATTTCTGTTCGTCGTACTCACACATATTTCATCCTTACCTAAGACTCCCATATGAGCTCCGCAACACGCACCACAAGTTGGTGGTCCAATAACAGCTCCTGCTTCCATGAAAATACTAACTAAGCCCTCTTTTATGGCCTTCATATAGATTGATTGAGCTGCTGGCAGCACCTCCGTTCTAACTTTAACTTTCTTTCCTTTAAGCAATTTAGCAGCTAATCGAAGGTCTTCAAGTTTTGCACCTGTGCATGATCCGATATATGCCTTGTCTATTTCGGTACCTTGCAATTCTCTTGCGATGCTAATATTACCAGGAGAAAATGGCTTTGCTACAATCGGTTCTAATTTGTCAATTTCGTAAGTGTATACTTCAGAAAACTCTGCATCAGAATCTCCTAGCATTGCGGAGTAGGAAGAGTCTGTTCTCTCACGGAGATATTCATCAGTAATTGAGTCAGGCTCAATAATCCCATTCTTGGCGCCAGCTTCTGTAGTCATATTAGTCAGCGTTAGACGCTCTTCCATACTAAGCTCTTTTATTACTTCACCAGAAAACTGCATTGTATTATAATTTGCACCATCAGTTCCAATATCACCTATAATCCTTAGTATAATATCTTTAGCCATTATATAGTCAGGTTTTTTCCCTTTCAATTTGAACATTATCGTCTCTGGTATTTTAAACCAGATTTGGCCGTTCATTAGAATATATGCAATATCTGTATGACCTAGACCAGCAGCAAATGATCCCATTGCTCCCGTAGTATTTGTATGGGAATCCCCTCCGACATAGACCTCTCCAGGCAGCACCAGTGCTTCTTCATGTGAAAGAGTATGACAAATGCCGTACTGTCCTAAACCATATTTAAAATGCTTTTTTATTCCAAATTTCTTACTCCAATTAGAAAGAGCGATGACGTTATCAGCAGAAATTCTGTCAGCAGCAGGAACGAAATGATCTTCTGTTATCCAGACTCGATCCGGATCCCAGATCCGCTCAAGTTTTTTCCCCTTTTTTTCCCATTCATCGAATACCTTGATAACTCCAGGTCCAGAAACGTCATGCAGCATGACCTTATCTATTTTTGCAAAGACTACATCGCCCGGTGAGACATGAGACTTTCCAGCCGCTCGAGCAAGTATTTTTTCAGTAATTGTCATACCCAAAAATTGTTCACTATAGCGATAATTCGTATTAAATCACAGATTAATACCTTTTGCATAACGTAAAACACAAAAGTATGGGAAAAATATTAGATTTATTGGAAATTCTGCCTTTATCGGTATCATTAAAAACACGCAAATTCAATCTTTTTCAAAGCCTCAACTTACCACATTTTAAATTCAGAGATAATGATATTCTTGTAATTTCAAGTAAATATGTTTCGATGAGTGAAGGTTCTATAAGGAAGCTAGATAGTGTCAAGAAGATAAGCGGGAGAGCAATAGACCTTGCATCTAAATATCATATGAACGCAAAGCTAGTTGAGCTTGTTATCCGTGAATCTGATTATATCTTCAAAGGTATACCTGGCTTTTTGCTTGCAATCAGAGATGGAATTATAGCCCCCAATGCAGGAATTGACAAGTCAAATGTATCTTCAGGATTTGTGATTTTGTATCCTCGCCAAGCTTTTAAAACTGCAGAGAATTTGCGACGAAAGTTCCTGCTAAATCTTGGCATTAAAGTTATGGTTATTATTGCAGATAGCCGATTAATGCCCACTAGAATTGGTACTACAGGGATTGCTATATCATGTGCGGGTTTTGAACCTGTTGAAGATCAAAGAGGGAAAATAGATCTATTTGGAAACATTCTCAAAGTAACTCTTAAGGCAGTCGCAGATAGCCTTGCGACTATCGGAGTCTCAGCAATGGGTGAAAGCAATGAATTAATACCTGCGGTAGTTATACGAAATATCAAAGTAATTGCTACAGACAGAAAACTTTCTTGGCATGACATGGCCGTAGATGCGACAGAAGACATTTACATGAGGGCTGTGCAATATCAAAATTGATTTTCCTAATATAACAGAATTAATTATTTAGACATAGAGTTTTAATAACGCGGTATATTGAAAAAGACTGCCTGATATATGTCTGAGTTCTTAACTAGCTATCCTAGGCACATAAGCGTTGTAAAAGGATTACATGATTTTATACTTCATGAAGAAATTGAATTAGACCATTTAAGTTTAATGGTAAAGATAAAGAAAGATGAAATAATTAAAGCTCTTATTACAGAGGGATTTCGACGAGTCAAATTTGAGAACAAAAAGCCAATGCAAATTGGTAGTGGTTTTACAAAAAGACTCTGTAAGCCATGGGAAATGCATGTCAGATTGTTGGATTTGCAACAAGGTTTAATTGCCATACAAGCGGAGGTAGAGATTTCACGTAAATACATACAACATATCAGATCGGTAAGAGCTCCAGTGATATATGAAATAGAATCTATATTGACCAAACATAGTATAGAATATAAAATATGGAACGCAAAAGTGAGAGATTATATATCTAACATAATCGATAATCACCAGATAAAACTCAGTGCTCCTACATTACCGGCTATGCCATGGAAACCTATGATGGGTTTTGGAATAAGTTTGGCTATAATTTATGCATTAAAATTTGCTGGAATTATTAAAAATACACAGCTTCTATGAACGTTGCAATAGTTAAGGCCATAGCATTATTAGGAGTTGGAAATACATCTCGGGAATATCTCTAAAAGAAGATAGGTTCTATAATATTTGTATTAGTATTGTGATTCGACATTTAAATTTTCTTAATTAACCTAAAATCAGTAGCAATAACTTGATTTTTAATGAAGAATTACTATTGCTACAATACGAAAACTTTATTCCTAGAACTGAAGGTCTTATCATTGTACGGATGTTGGATGAAATATTTCGTATATGTATCAGTTCAAAGTGACTGCAGTAACTGCAAAGTGACTGCAGGCGAGACTGTGAAGTAGATTCCACAGGAGAAACCTATAAAAAGAGGAAACAACAATTGGAAGCCCTCATTGCACTTAATCATCGACAAGATATTGGAACTTAAAGAAACTATGGCGATAAAGCATAGCTGAATAGGAAAAACCGATAGTAGATGGTCTCAATCTATTACTACTTCACAGAATTTGTTGCTGATAGGATCATGATGAATTTGGAAAATAACTATCATAATTTGTAACATAAGATATCCTAACACTTTTTCATTACTACATAATAAAAAGAAGAAGAGGAGGAAGAAGAAGAGATACATCCAAAAAAAGAGATCCTTTAGACGAAATTCTCGGCAATGCGCACCATATAATTCAAAACTTGAAGTAAATTACTGGAAATAAGAAAATCTCTTTAGTCAGATTCAGTATACTCAAGAACGATCAATTATAGAAGGCAATATACCGTTTAGAGTATCCTGTCGCCATAAATTCATATAACGACAAATTTTGACATTTCACAACAAAATAGTATATAGTTGTGATTAACAATGACCTATAGGATTGAGCCTATGATTGTGATAGACGTTTAACAAACAAGTATGAACCAATATCAATATTTGACCTCATAGAAATGGAGTCACTAAACAGAGTTAACCATATATTGCTCCTGAAAGTACTAGGAATGTACAATATCTAGAAGAACAACATCTCATATTTATTTTAAATATGATACAGAACCTGCATTATGACTTAATTCTTATCAATAAATGGTTAATCTGAATTAACGTACAACCACTACGCGAAGGAATTAAAACTCAAGGATAATATCCCAGACCGCATTATACAATACTACATATATTGAAGTACCCAACCTTCAGGCAAAAGTTTGTGCTTGATTTTCTCATCTCCAACTGCAGTTGCATATCTCCAAACTTCTATCTTTTCGTCAACAAAAAATTCTGCCTCTATCTTGGTTAAGGCTTCGATTTCATCTCGTAGTGTATCTCTGTCATAAGGTGAAGAGAATTTTTGATAGAATTGACATTTACCATCTAATTCAACAGTTTTATCCTTGGCTTGGAGCACAGGATAAGCATGGCATGCTAATGGACGCTCTTCATATATTTTACATTTAAATCCGCCATGAGGTGACTTTTGTGGGTTATCAATTTCTAGAAAAGGACAAAGGTTCCCATCAGCATTCTTACCCATCATTTGATAAGCGAGTATTCTTTTTGGACCATCACCTTTACGATTCTTGCCAATTCCCAATCTTGGAAGTATCTTAACCTCTATACCTGTAATTTTTATTTGATCCTTAATTTTAGATCTCTCTTTGGGAAGAATCAAAACCCCTGTCTTACCATATTCTATAGAGGGATAGTATTCCCGATAAATACAACAATCTGAGCAAGCCTCAATACAACTAAACTTTCTAAGCATTCGGACCACTCATTGATTGAATACATTTCCTCACTATGCTATCTGATGGCAGATCGAAATAATTCAAAAATTTTATATCAAAAATAGATTTTGATCTTTTTAATAATTCGAGACCAAATTTATTATCTGTCATCTCTTTATTTTTGTTTTCTTTATAAATGGCAAAACGCAACAGAACTTGCTTTTCATAGCCGTGCTTGAATCTCTTATAATTTTCTGATATATGAAAATGCTTTACGAAACCGGTATTATCGCCTTTATATTTGGAACCGCCGTAAAGAATAAACCAATACTTGTCATTGTATTCAACAAACCTAAGCTTTATTTCGTCATCAGGCCACCATTCTATTGTTTTCTTCCATAGTTTAAATGCATACCTTTTGTCCTTGAATAGCGGTAAAACATTCATGTATATGTCATGATAACGATATCCTACGCCGACAAAGTTATTGAACCAAAATATAGGCTGTTTTATTTCATCTGGATTTGAAGAAAATATTATATCATCGCTCAATTTTCGATTTATTCCTAGCACGAAGAACATAATATGATTATAAAGATGTTACCTATTTCTAAGAAAACTATAGGTGAATCAAATATTAATCCATAGTATCATTCCTGTAATATTTGACTTATCACATAATTAATATATCCTCATTTTTTTATTTTATGCTCTTCTTATTTCAAAAACAAACTCTTGTAGGGAATGACTTTGCTTATAGTTCTTTTAGAGGAAAAGTTAAAAATATTTTTTGCATTCTGACAACAGCAACAATTTGTACTTTTTATAAATGGATATGTAATTGGCTCAGAGGGATAACCATTATCTAATCATTTATTTCATTTATGCTCATTCTCTTCATCGCCACTAATAGTGGAAAATTATTTGTATTAAATTTTATACTACATTCATTTAATTCTTCATCTTCTAAGCTTCCTTTTCTATCGCTTCTATATGGCATTCGTGTCCTCGATGCTCTTTGTCTAGCATCATGGCTTCTTCATTCGATATAGGGAATTTTTCTTGATTAAGATATGATTCTCCTTCCTTTTCTAAAATAACTTTCTTACAAATATCACAGATTAGCTGCAATATTATCATTTTTATAAGAACATTAGATGTAACACTATATATAGATCATTCTCTTACTTTCCGAATATCGCTTCAAGGGAATTACGCATTTTTCCAAACATGCCTTTTCGATTTTCCTTTTCTTCTACTGATTTGAAGCATTGTTGGCAAAGGGCGCGTAAATTCACGGGTCGGTTATCCTTTAATGATCCATTAATATGCTCGAAATGAGGCTGTATATCACTTCTGAATTTTGCTGAACATTTCTGACATCGATGATGTGACCTTTCTAAGACTGTCTGCTTTATACTAAGAGTTAGATGTTCATATTTACGTTTATTAACACTATTGCTCGGATCTCCTCCAAAAAATGACATATTGACAGATTAATGTTCCTCAAACTTATTTCTTGCGGAACATTATTTCGTATAGAATAAGAAATTTCTAGACAACAAATAATTTAGCTAAAATTTATGTTAGTATCTTTTTATAAAACCACAAGCATTAGCAAATCCTATTATTCTTCTTTTCGAATCGCGGTAAATGTTCATGTTTCAGTATGAAATCGCAAAGCACTTAAATTATCAACGATTAGGCATATCCTGAGGGCCGGTAGTTTAGTCCGGTAGAATACCTGCCTTGCATGCTATGACAATGTCAGGCAAAGGAAACGTAGGTGGTCGTGGGTTCGAATCCCACCCGGTCCATTATTATTATTTATCTTTAATCATTTACTGTCTATACTCTATTTATATCCATATTTTTAAAGATCGTTACTGACTTAACCGATGTAACTAAAAAATATTAAAAGATAGAAACTCGAAGAGCTTATGAGGATTATAAAAATTAATCTCTTAACACAACAACATCTATTTTGAATTAGTATGCGTGTTTTTATATAGGATAGAGAATATAACAGAAAATAACTTAGAATTAGGCAAGAAAATTATCTATAACTTCTTTTTGCAAAGGCACTTTGATTCTTGAACAAATATTTTAAGTACTAGATAAATCTAGTACGTGTATGTCTAATTTTAAATACGGATACCCTGAAGTTTTATGCGAGACCGATTGGGTAGGAGAAAATTTAAAGAACCCGAACATTAGAATTCTAGAGGTTGATTATGATGTAGAAAATGCGTATAAACAGGGTCATGTACCAGGTGCCTATATGGTCCGCTGGAAAAAGGATATTAATGATCCGACCAGACGTGACATAATTAATAAGCAACAATTCGAGACACTTATGTCAGGAGTAGGTGCTACACCAGAGACTGACATCATACTGTACGGGGATTTTAATAATTGGTTCGCTGCATTTGCTTTGTGGGTGTTTCACTATTATGGTCATAGAAAAACCAAGATCATGAATGGCGGCAGAAGAAAATGGGAGATGGAAAATAGAGAGTATACAAAGGAAGAGCCTACTTCAAAATCTTCAAAATATATTGCACAGCCGCCTGATGAAGGTATCCGCGCATATTTGCCTGATGTAAAAAGGGCACTTGAGAGAGCCGAAACAGTACTTGTCGATGTAAGATCTCCAAAAGAATTTTCAGGCGAAATTACAGCACCACCGGAATATCCTATGGAACATGCACAAAGAGGCGGACACATTCCAGGAGCTCAAAATATACCGTGGGGACAGACGCTAAGAGAAGATGGAACCTTCAAAAGTGTAGATGAGCTCAAAGCAATATACGAAGGAAGAGGTATAACTTCAGACAAACATGTGATTTGTTACTGCAGAATAGGGGAAAGGTCTTCTCATAGTTGGTTCGTTTTGAAATATCTGTTAGGATATCCTTCTGTACGCAATTACGATGGTTCTTGGACGGAATGGGGTAATATGATCGGCAATCCGATAGAAAAATAAGTGATAATTTCTAAAGTATTTTAATGAATCAGGAACATCCTCTATTAAAAAGAGGACAATTTTATCTCATTTATGACGGCGAGGATACTACCACTATCATATTGGAGGATAAGACAAAAAGGGGTTTGGATGTACGCGAATATAGTATCGATGAAAAATATGGCGTTAGAGCAGAAAAGGGGATGATTTATGATATGGATGGTAATGGACATAGCGTCGCGATTAGATGGTACTTTCCGCGAGCAAACTATCAATTAGAAGATATAATAAAGATTGCTGAAGAAATGGATGCAAAGTATAAGGCTATTAGAGAGATTACTTGTCCTGATGATGAATAAACGAAAGCCTTTTAGCCCTTAATTTATTTAAATAGTTACAATGTCTGCGCTGCTAAAGAATAGGGTCTGGGCAATGATTTCTGAAGTTGCAAAAAGGGGTGTCTATCCTCTCCATGGATCTAGACTGGGTGTGTTCAGGGTCCCTGTTGATATTACTGACCATTCTGATATTTCTGGCATAATGACTGATTTGAAAAATTCTGGTTTCGTTGTTGATGCATATGCAGACAGAATCTATGCAACTTACAAATGGAATGAGAAGGGTATTGATCCACTTAGTCAGAAAGAACTTTCTGCAGACTTGCTTATTACAGTAGAAATAGTTACTGGTGAAGTAGTGGATATAATCTACCAAATAAAGCCTCTAGAGTTTTTCGGCGATCCATACTGGATTAGAAATTATAGACAAAAGGCGGATCAAAATGCGAAAATGGTAATTGATACTATCATTAGGAACACCAAAATTGGCGATAAATTAATTGCTCATTATCAAAAGACTGAAAAGCTTTCACTTGAAGCAGCCATGAAGAAATTAGAAGAACTGACTCCCTTAGCAAAGAATCCTAAATTAAGGGCAACTACGACTGCCAGTTCTCCTCCGTCGCCATCAGCAGCTCCAAAACCTCCTGCTTCGATCTCTCCTCCCCCTGCGCCTATAGCTCCTACAGTAGGAGCAGGTGGTAGTACTACTAGTAGTGCTAACACAACTATTTCTCTTACAGGTAATGGAACCAACTATTCTAAGGTAGATGGACCTATAGATCCTGGCTTTAAATCACAGATGGAGCATGTATTGAGGCCTGTCCAGTCAATGTGTATGAATGGCTAGATACTCCAGGACATCCAGCATCGGAAAAGAAACCTTTCATGATTAGAGAAAAGGATTGCATATTTTGTATGGCATGCGAGAATGTCTGTCCTCCTCAAGCAGTCAAAATATTCCAAAAAGGTCAATAATAATAATAATAAAATACTTTTTTTGTATTTTTTACTCTATATATTTAGGAACTAAACTAAACATATTCCTTTAATAA
>JAREAI010000272.1:0-4151 GCA_029240435.1 Nitrososphaeraceae archaeon
TCAGCATTGATGTACAGCCAATAGTTATTGCCGGTGGAGGTAAGATCGCACGTCATTATATCAATCTTGCACGCGATCTTGGCTCTGATGAAGCGAGTTTAGATATTATGGGAATAGAAGTGTCAAGGTTGAATGCAAGATTGTTGATAACAGCTCTTGGAGAACAGGCGTATTCCCAAGTTCCGAAAAATCTCGACGAAGTGACAATAGCAGCAGAAAGTGGTAAAATAGTGATTGTAGGTGGTTTACATCCAGGTCAAAGTACCAATGCTACCTCGGCATTAATAGCGGAAAAAGTAAGGGCATTTAGATTTCTAAATGCTACTGATGTCGATGGTATCTATGACTTGGATCCAAATACCAGCAGAAATGCAAAATTATTAAATGAAATTACAGTAAATGAATGTATAGAAATTCTTAAGGATGGAAGCTCAATGGCAGGTACATATGATCTGATGGATATTGTGGCATTGAAAGTTATAGAACGTTCAAAAATACCCACGAGAGTCTTACGATCAGATATAACTAATATCAAGAACGCGATTATTGGCACACATCATATTGGTACTGAGATTGTAGTGGTCAAGAAACAGTCTTGATAGAGCCCATAAATTCTGAAAATCCATCTTTTATCATCTTTTGATAAATTTCTTCACACTCTTCTATCGTTATAGGTTTTGATTGTGCCTTTGCATATCCATCTTTATCGCAGATAAATAGCATTGCTTCGTCAGCCCTAGTAATTTTACCAACTAGCATTTCTTCACCAACAGGTTCGAATCCTTTTTTATCCTGCTTTATAGTATAAGTTAGCATTGCAAATCCAGTATAGTCAAATAGCTTCAGCTGAGCTTTTCTTGATCTTTCCTGTCCAAGAAAAGCGGCTTTATGATATTGCATTTATGATATTTTATTTTACAATTATGTATAAGCCTTACTTTTTGTATACAGAAATTTCTACTTTAAGTAGAGCCTTCTGGATCTAGTAAAAATTCCATCCTCCTCTGTAAAGTTAGATGACTTCTATCAGAATTACTTCTTCAAATTTGAACAAAATCTAAAATTAGTTATGTCTATCCCAACTATTAGATTCAATATCTAATTGACTTGAAATCTTCTTTCTATGCATTTAGGTATTGATTTCTAGCAAGATTGAAAGCTCAAAACCTCCTTGTAGATATGTTCATGTAGATTAAAGAAGAACTATTTTTATTAAGTATCTACATATGGTACTATCTATCCATATAATGGCTTTTTATAATATTTGTGTGGTTTGGCAGTCTCATAACAAACAAAGACCATTCAGAACGGATTCAAAAGTTTGATAAGCAAGGTAGGCGCATATGATATACTGGTAGGTACTGAAGTGGGTATTATATCACAATATAATAATTCTTGCTAACCGCAAGCTTCTGCTCATTGATTGATACAACCAATTATCATAGAGTTAATAAAACACAATTTCAATCATATCTTCTCAATTTCTATTTTATCTAGTAATCAATATTTTCAAGAGATGTTTAGTAAGTTTCTTCATAAAAGTGTATTTGTCATCGTCGTTCTAATCATCTTCAAACATCTTTTTACTTTCTAAATTATCATCTTCTGATCTACAATTATAATATCTGTTGCAGTTAAAATCAGATTATCGATAGCTGTCAATCAATTGAACATTGGATTAGGCAACAGTAAACAGTAGTCACAAAATAAAACAAAAATAGTTAGTACCAATAATAAAGGTGTTATTAAAAATAACCTCTTTCTAGACTTAACTATTCATAATAAGAAAAGGTGATTTTTAAATGACATACATTCTCATTGACTGATTTTGTAAGTGACTACTCTGGAACTAACAATACTTGTTACAACATCTCTACTGATCTTTAGCATACATCAATAAACTTTATCCACTATATTTTTGAGTAAATTATCATATTATGCCTCTCGCCAGAGAGCTTTTATCTTTGCCAGTACTATAAATCCTATTAGATATGCAACCTGTACTCCAAAACCAAGAGCAATGGACCATTCTTCTGGTGTAGGAAATCCCATAGTATATTGCAACATTAATGATGCATGGGTAGTCGGTACTAGATAAGCTACATATTGTAATTCTTGTGGCAAACGTTCTATTGAGTAAAAGACAGGAGGTAATACTGCAAGGAATACATTCACAAATGAAATAACTTGTGTTGCATTTCGCATATGTAGCATATGTGATGATAAGAAGAATCCAATTGCTGACATGGATCCCCAGATTAATAGTATAGTTGATATCAAGAAAGGAACATATATAATTGAAGTTCCAAAGTATGCTGCAAGGAAAGTAAGAACAGTCAATGCCGGTAAGCCGAACAAAAGCTGCGATAATGCCAAGCCTGTCATGTAAACAAGAGGAGAAACTGGTGAAGCTACAAAAATATCCTGTATCTTATATTCGGTCTTGTAGTATGAGATATCCTGTCCTAATGCAAGCCCGTAGCCAACTAATGCCATCACAAGACTGCCTGCAACTGCAAATTCTATATATTCGCCATTGCTCACTACAAACAAAACAAACAGCAGTGAAAAAGGACTTATTGCAGAAAAAACCATAGAAACAGGATTTCTACGAAGCCATAAAATTCCAGTAACATAGGCTATCAGAAATATTTGTCTGATGGCTAGTTTTGTTGGTCGTTTGTAAAATAGCGATGTCGGTGATGAGAAGGGCGAAGACATAGTAATTCTTCTTATATAGATTATATATTATAAAGCCTACATCTTTATAATACAAGATATATTATTATCTTATATTCTTATATTTAATCAGTTTAAAAATTAAAGCAGAAGTTATTCATTATTCATATCTCATTTGTAGAAATTATGTAAATAAGTATTATGCATCGGTGCCAGCTAATAACGAATCAATTATCTTTACAAAATTAGATTCTATTAACTCTTTTGCAACTTCTATTCTGTGAAAACCAATACATCAAATAAATACAACACGAAATATGAGAAGCCTTGCTGAGATTTACCGAAACAATTTACCCACCATCGACTGTAATGGCGTGGTGGAGAGTTTGGTATCCCAGCAAGGCTATCTTTCCTATCGTGTGTATGTGTGCCAGACCAGCAGTAAGAATATGTAAGGCTAGCTAATAACCTTCTAAATAGATGATTCTAATAAATTCAATCATTTGTTATTTCTCTTAGTTTTCCTTTCCACTTTCTTTGCCACTGTTTGCAAAATTACTATTATTAATCAGCCGATAGTTAACAGGTAGAAGATGAGCTTTTAAGTTAAATACTTAGAAAG
Source organism: Nitrososphaeraceae archaeon (assembly GCA_029240435.1). GTDB lineage: Archaea > Thermoproteota > Nitrososphaeria > Nitrososphaerales > Nitrososphaeraceae > JAJNBK01. Next base: position 3,302 of record JAREAI010000272.1, read on the forward strand.
TTGGTAAGTATGATAGAACATTACAAAGATGTCAGAAGATAATCTTCAGCTGTGTCCAAAATGTAGAAAAGGACGGATGCGACCTACTGGTAGAGCAGGAACTAAAGGAGAGAAAGAAGAGCCATTTAGTGAGATAAGCTATGCTAGAAACTATATATGCGATAATTGTGGTCATCACATGTCTGACGCTAAGAACAATGAATATTCGGAGGTTAGCGATAGTGTTCCTGCTTCTGTTGACAAGGTTGATAAAGGCGAGTCATGAGTTAACAGTTTAGTAACGGGATCTTAAGCTAACAGAACCGTTTTATTTCAAATTCCATTTAGATAACTAAGTAATAACTAAAAGATAATTTGTTAACTGAAGCTGTAAAGAAAACTACATAATTTAAGATCTAACTTAAACTATCTCTGTTATGTTTTGCTATTAACACAAGCTTCAATCGTTCAGAAATCTTACCAGCATTTTATATATATCATCATTATTATCTCATCTTCCATAATCTATTTAATTATAAGGCAAATATCAGACTGGATGATGATGATTCTATTAATATGCTCAGAATAATTTTACTTTCAATTTTGGTTTTAAGTTTTATATCTACTGATTATCATCATCATTATTATCTATCGTCTTTTCCTGCTGCTGCTAGTGCATCATATGAACCGGTACTCAGTTATTCCACTGATGACGGAATGCCATCTATTATTGGTGATCCTGCGTTAAGGGTAGAAGAAGTTGTAAGAGGATTGGATCTACCTACTACTATGGCTTTTCTGGGTCCAAATGATATATTAGTTCTGGAGAAGGACAAGGGAACAGTTCAGAGAATAGTTAATGGTAAAATAC
>JAREAI010000042.1:0-15001 GCA_029240435.1 Nitrososphaeraceae archaeon
GCCGGTTTTTGGTAAGAGCATATTGTAAAATTTCCTTTATTTTTTGAATGTCGGTCTCACTATCTAAGATGATAATATCATTATTGTTGTTGTTGCTCTGTTTTTGCGAAATAGATTTGTTTTCAATAGTATTAAGAATAATTTTCCTTATATTACTAGAAAGGTATGACATATCAACTTTAATTGCCATAGATATGATCATATTGTAATGTCATTAAATCCAATATCTAGCTTTTCATCACATATCAGATCTTACGGAGAAATAATAAAAACAATTTTCTAGAGAAGATATTTCAATAGAATGGCAATAGATCATTAACCAGCAGACAATCGGCTAATTACTCTTCTTATGCTCTTTGATATATTTTAAGCTATCAATAATTCAATAGTATTTCCTATCGATGAATAATCTGAGAGCCATAAGCATTAATTCACAACTATAATTCTCTCCTTTAGAATTGATACTATCTACATTTCCTTGTCTCTTTGATATTCATTTGCCACCATGCCCATAGTATGTAGCTCTCACACAATTATTGACATATTTAAAATAAAGAATTACAATACCCATAAGGAGGAGAGAGGACGCGTGGATATAAAATCTAATAAATAAAGTTGTACTATTGACATATGAAATACAATAGAGTTTTATCAATCAGAATGCATTTATCTTTAGTTTAGCTACAATGATTATTAGTTTTGGTTACGCTTAATAAAAGATTATTCGATGATGCGGTAGGCAAGATATGTGAGGCTCTTATCCCTCTTAAACATGAATACTATATAGGAAAAGGAAAAAGCGTAGCAATATGTACATTATCAAGTATAGATCTACTAAAAGAGATCTCAAACTCGGTAGATATCATGGATAGAATTTTAATTGTAGGAAGATTGCTCTCAGAAAATGAGGGAATTGACACCATTATCAAGTTCGTGCTAGAGCATACCGAATTGCATCATATGATAATATGTGGAAAAGAGGTAAAAGGACATCAAGCAGGACAAGCATTAATATCACTTTATAAAAATGGAATGAATAATGATGGCAGAATTATTGGGGCTAAAGGTCCATATCCACTACTGAGATCTTCGCAAAAAGACATCGAAGAATTCAGAAAACAAATTATTAGATTCTCTGATCTGCGAGAAATTGACGATATTAAGAAAATAAAAAATTCAATTCTACCTGTTTGTTAATAGTTCGCTTAACAATTCAGGGAAAAGAACAATCAAAGTAATAGTCTACAAAGGCTCACCAGACGTTTTCAAAGTTCGGTAAATTTTAAAGCTTTAATATAAAAAGTAAAAATTTGTACTTATAAGTCATTTACCTTAGAGTTGAATACATGACTAAAAAATAGTCTTTCATCTTTCATAAGTCATAAAAGTAAAATATTGCAACTAGGATCAAAGCGAATTGGTGCGGTGTGATTTAATTATAAAATTTTGCTTAGGCAACTAGAATTATCAGATATTGTTTCTTCTGAAAGCATAATATTGTGATTTCAATTTTTGGAAAATCAATAATAGGCATATTTAGAAAGGTAAAAAAGAAATTCCTATATATTAAATGATAATAACATAGAGAGAATGAAGAGAAAGACGGAATTAGCAATATTCATTGTATTCGCTGCTGCACGATTCACATGAGCTGTTTGTCGATGGAGACTATTATTATTATTCTTGGAAGTGTCTACTGCAGGATAAAGACAGTATGTCGCACTATGCCGTTGCCAGGTGCTTATAATGCAAGATATTATTAGCGAAAATTCATTTCTATCTATTGTAATTCCTACTTATAATGAATCCGAAAATATACTAAAACTAATAGATGCAATAATACATCATATACCCTCTGATATTTCTTCCGAGATACTAATAGTAGATAATGATTCGCCTGATCGAACAGGGATACTCATTGAAGAATATATAAAAAATATAACAAATGAAACATATAATAATACCGCTAAAAGAAGCAACCATAAAAATAATTGTAAAAAAAAATGTTCAGTCAAAGTTATTCATAGGCATATAAGGGATCGCTTAATCCCTACAATACTCGATGGAGTAAGACATTCTAGTGGACAGAATATTCTGATAATGAATGCGGATTTTTCACATCCTCCGGAGATCATACCTAGAATAATAAATGAATTAAATCAAGATCCAAACTGCGTAGTGGTTGCATCACGATATATTAAAGGTGGATCAATAGTAGGCTGGCCTTTTAAAAGATTAATGCTTAACATCGGTGCTGTACGAATAGCAAGACATAGTTTAAAATTACGAAATATCAAAGACCCAATTTCGGGTTTTTTTGCACTTCCGTCTCATACGCTAAAAGATATTGAATTTGACGCACAAGGTTTTAAAATGTTATTAGAGATTCTTGTAAAAGGTAAGAATCTAAGAGTAAAAGAAATACCATATATTTTTAATGATAGAAAATTTAGAAAAAGTAAACTTGATACCAAAGTTATTCTTGAATATTCCAAAGCAATATGGCAACTGTATAGGTATGGAAGAAATTATTCTAGTAATGCGATGATACAAAATAAGCAGGAACGAAGAGGGTTAGTACTATTCTTATCAAAAGCTGCGAGATTCTTCACGGTAGGTGCTAGTGGATTATTAATAAATTATTTAATATCGTCACTTCTATCTGACGGTACTTTATTTAACTTTTGGTATGTACATGGTACCTTGATAGGTATTATATTTTCAATAACTTCAAACTTTTTATTAAACAAGTCATGGACATTTGAAGACAAAGATTTCTCACTTTACCATACATTAAAGCAATATGGATTATTTGTAGCTTTTAGCTCTATTGGTGCATCAATCCAGCTATTGCTAGTTTATCTTCTAGTAGAATCAGGACTTAGCTACAGTCCATCGTTAATAATAGCAGTTGCTAGTGCATCAATTAGCAATTTTCTACTCAATAAAAAATTTACCTTTCATGAGAAAATCTGGAGTTAGGGTATAGATGGCTCAGTAGGAATCACTGCCTTTCTACTGATCAAAGCTTTGTAATAGCATAATATAATATACACCTTTTGAAAGAACCGATCTGTGTGTATTTCGTTATTATTTAAAATTTGATAAGCGCTTGATAGGCAAAATCAGTCTTAGAAGCTGCTCCGCATTATAGGCGGAAACTACTTTTTATAATGCCATTCAATTCTCTTTAAGACCAGACACCGCCTTTCTTAAAAGAGATAGAAAAAACACAGTTCATTCTTTATCTATAAAACTAATCATTATAAATTCAAATTATACATTATAAAAAACAATGATTGAAATTCGCTAATAATACTTAAATCCAAATTCTGATATGATTCGAGACATAGACTGCACTGAATGTACGAAATGAAATTTATATTATAACAATTTCATAATATTTTATTTATTTGTTTTATTTAAGAGTCTATCTATATGATCAGCATGTTACTTTCTTCTAGAATGATTTTCCTTCAGTTCTTTACGACATTGACATTAGATTCTAGACTTTTAAATGAAAATATATAATATTCAATTGAGTATATACTGTATCATCACAATCATCAGCCTATTTTGTGCTTTGACCAACTTGACGACCAACTTGACGGCCTAGATGACCAACTTGACGCAGGCCAAAAGCCAACTTTTAAAAACAATGAGGATTTATACTTGGCGCAAAATTATGAATTATAAAATATCCGACGATATAAGACGAAAAATAATACGACTATGGCTTGAGCGCAAATCAAGAAAGGATATTGCTCTTATCTGTGATGTAAGTGAAGGTACAGTATCTAACGTAATAGCTGATTGGAAACAGACACTTGGTGAGGGAGATGCAGACGAATTAAGGGAATTAGGAAGTAACCTTAAGAGGAGTGGAATTGATGCTGCTCAGTGCGCTCAAGGGCATAGGACTTCTATGATATTGAGAAAGATGGGAGTCAATGAAGATGATTTTGAATCATTTATTTCAAAACTTTATGAACGCTGCATGAAAGTTAGTGGTTTGACGGCAGATAAGATTGGTTCATACTTGGAGGATTTATTTGAATTTACAGATGAAGATGATGATAATGGTGGTAATATTCCCAAACTTTCAGAGATTTCATATTATATTGAGCAAAAGAAAAATGAAAAGAGAAAGTTAAAAGAAGATATACAAAATTTACAAAAACAAAAAAAGATATCTGAAGAAGAAGCATCATATGCAAATGAGCTTCGTGATGCAGCTTTAGAGATTGAAAAGACAACTAGAGCTGAACTCAGAGAATATTCAAATTTCAAGGCAGAACTAAGCAGATTTGGGCTATCATCATCAACAGTTGATGACCCTCGAAAATTAGTTAGAGTAATTTATGGGATAAAGCAACGTAGATATGATGTTGATAAGGTATTGTCAGAATATTCGGATATAGAATTTATGCAAGTAAAGCGTGATATGCTTAGCACGCAGGTCAGAACTTTGGAAGATAAAATAGTGAATCTTCCGTCTCAATATTCATTTCTTAAATCCCAGGTAAACCTGCATAGTCAAAGACTTTATGTTTATGATGAATTTAACGCTATCGGATTAGGATTAAATAAATTAAGGCTATTACTTAATACGATTAAGGAAATTGCAGCTGAGAATGGCATAAGTTATAAAGACGGTGTTGACCAATTCTTTGAATTTATTGAAAAACACTACGATATAAAGCTGAGATTGAAGAAGTCAAGAAACAACACTTGTTGCTAGATCTATATCATCAGAATATACTGCTAGAGGCTCTAATTCAACTAATAATAATTATCCGAATAATAAGCCATACTATTATTATCCTGTTCGCTTGTCAGAACAACAACCCAAGCAACTACAAGATCAGACTCCATCATCGATATCGGACAATAATAATAATAAAGGCATTATATCTCCCACTGAAACTGGATCGATAGAAGAAGGAACTTGTGGTCTGGATTTTACAAATCTCGAAATGAAAGCTAATGGAAATAATGTCAAGAACGGTGACATTGATAAAGTAGACCAAACTATCTACCTTATTCCTCATGATATAATAGATATAGATAAGCTAACAACTAATGCAATAAAGCAGTTAGGATATAACAATGAAATTAATACCACAACCTTTACTGAGGAGCAAAATAAATGAACGATCAGATATGATAATGACGGATAGCATAACAAGAAATCATATTTATAATAGTTCTTACTATGCCACTCAAATAAGCCATGCTTTGGAACAGAAGGTGGAAGATCCGGTTAAGTAGTCTTAATGGCTCGGCCTGAGTATGAAGATTTCTTGAGATAAATCAAAAGAACTCAGAGCATCCATTCCTGGTCACTATTTTACTTGTCATGAATTTCTTGAGTAGGAGAATAAACCATTATCCGTAGAAAGTCTATACAATTAAACACATGACAGTTAACAGATATGCACTATGATATATTGAATTAAGAATTATGAATAATTTAGTTTTTAATTATAACATTATAGTTTCAAGGTTTTCTGTTATTGTTAATAGATTTAAAATCTAATTCATCCCTGAAGTTAGATGCCTTAATTAGGAATTCAAATTTTGTTTGATTTATCTTCTATCATCAATTGCACTTATAATTCAGCTTTAACAGATTGACTAAATCTCATATTTTCTTCTTTTTCGTCTCTGAATAGCATCGATGCAATTAGCATATATCGTACAACTATTCCTACCATCTATCCTGTGACGATCTTTGATAAAGCGTCGAATTGGCTGTTGTCAGCTCACTCATCTCTATAGAATCACACTTTTCCACCGGCTTGTTGATGGCTGGATCTAGGAAAGAGAGACTCGTTCCATATTAAGGCTATATAGCTTAATATTTCTAAAAATTGCATTCCTTTGTATGAAATATGCATATCCACTCATACTATCCATGAGTTGGTCTATATCATTATATTGGACATTCATATTCAGCCACAATAAAATCTATCTATGTAAATATCCATTTATCTTACATCTTTTCTGACTTTGAATTGAATTGGAGAAAAGCAACAAATGAGCTTAAATATCCAAAGTAAAAAAGTTTACAAGATATTTTACTTTGCCAAAAAGCAAGCAAATAAAGACTATGCCTGTCTTGTTCTATTTCAAGTTGACCGATCCTGGTTGTTCCTTATTGAAATCACAAGAACATTCTTGGAAAATGTTTAGAGGAAATGCTATGCGAACAGGCATAAGTAGTTCCTCTTTACCTAGAAAGCCTTCACTTCGATGGCTAATTGAACTAGGACCTATAATAGCCTCTCCAGTTTATGAAAATAGTATTCTTTACTCTTCAACTATTACTGGAAGGATTTTTGCTTTAAATGTATTTCAAAAGCAAATAAAGTATCATCTCAATAGAGGCAGTCCTATAATATCTTCACCATTGCTTCACCAAGATATGTTAATAGCCGCGACATTTGATTCATGGGTTAAAGATACAACCTTTCTTGGAAAAAATTTACTCTTTGCATTAGATACAAAGACTGGAAAGGAAATATGGAATTTTGAAATTGATGGTGATATTTTTTCCTCTCCATGTGTAGCCGAGGATATGATAATTGTCGGCTCATTGAATACAAGTATATACGCAATTGATATGAAAGGAAATCTGCGATGGACATTTAGAACCCAAGGTGAGATATGGTCCTCGCCTTCCTTTAATGGTGTCAACATCTTTGTAGGGTCAGATGATGGTTTTCTATACTGTTTGGATTTAAATGGTACCATGCAGTGGAAAACAAAACTCAACGGTAAAATCCGATCTTCGTCGCCGTGCTTATCATCTGATGACTTGATATTCATAGGAACCCATGCTGGTGGAATGTATTGTTTAGAACAATATGATGGATTAATAAAATGGAATAAACAAATCTCAAAACCTGTTTTGGCCTCATCTGCAATCTTAAAAGATAGAGTCTTCTTCGCTTCCTCAGACAAGAAGATATATTGCCTTTCTTGTATTAACGGATCAAGGTTATGGGAATTCGAAACTGGCGATAGGATTTGGTCTTCGCCTGCATTAGCAGAGAATGATGGAGTGTTATTTTTTGGTTCTCTTGATTCACATATTTATGGACTTGATATCAGCACTGGTAGTCAACTTTGGAAATTCCCAACGATGGATATTGTAGATTCTTCGCCATGCATTGCCAGTAATATGTTATTTATTGCATCTAGGGATGGATTGTTATATGCATTTGGCTTGCAACCGTCAACTTCTTACATACAGTGAAGTTTTTTTGAGTGATCTTACCCTCGATTTTGAGAGAATAATGTTTATGTAATCATCATAATATTTGCTTCGTTTTCTAGTTAATATAATTAAATCATTTGAAAACAGATCGATAACACAGTAATAAATGATAATCGTTGACATGTAATATCCGTCGTACTTCTATTGAAGACGCAAGTGACGCAAGTATACTTATAGAGAGAGACTAGATTAAAATAATCTATAATCTAAGGTCGAGTTGTTATTAGGCAGTAGAGCAAGCGCTTGAAGATCTACCGGTATTTATGGAACAGACAACAGAAAGCCTATCTCTAATAACATTAACATATAACAATCTAATTAATCTCAAAAAATATAGCAAAAACTATAGAGTCCACTACACTTAAATGCTCTTCGTGCTTTTTAGCGTTTATCATTTTCATCTTTGTTTCCAATACTATTATTAGCAGTAGAAGAGGTTGACGTTATGCTTATTCATAATCTTATTCATGTCTACGGAAATTCAATATCCCTTTTAGATCTTTCTTATGGCTGCAACTTTACAATAGCTTTTCACATTAATTCTCCTCTTTGACCTTCAATTCTAGCTTGTTAGCCTATGACTTCTTATTATGTCCTCTTTGGTATTTCTTCCCTCTTTATAAAGATTACAATTTTTACATAAAACCCTACATTTATTTATTCATATTGCAAAACTATGATCGCAAAAGGAGTAGATAGAAAAGAATGACTAGACGAGAAATTTTATTGTTTGTAGATATTCCTGATATAGACATTGAAGAATTGAATGCGTGGCAAGATTTCAAACGAGCTTTTGCTATGGATGAATATATTTTCTTAAAAAAAGAAGAGGAAAAGCAAGAAGAATTAGTTATGCAAGAAGCATAATTATTTTTAATTTCTGAAATTCATAGAACACTAAAAGCTGAAGCTTCCATACAGAATTTTATATGGTTTTATTGTTCATCAATTATTACCTCTTCTATTTGCAAAGACAATATATATGATCACACAAATTTAACTTTCGTCCAATATAACCTATTATATATGCGTATAATGAAAAGAGTAACGTCATTAGGGACTAAACTGCCAAAACTTCCTATACTTTTAACACAAAATATACACACAAATAGCCAACTATATAGACTATCGGCGTGAGCAGAGATGATAGTACAGAGGTGACAAGTAAAATGGAGTTAAAAAAATTGAGCTACGGTTCATGTAGTAGTTATTGCATTCTTTTCTCAATGGCTCATCAGTAGCCATAGTCAGTCTTTTATCTTGATTATAATTGGAAGGGTAAAACTAAATGTAGCCCCCTTTCCATCAGCATTATTTTCAGCCCATATCTTTCCACCATGATCTTCAACAACGCTCTTTGAGATATACAAACCTAAACCAGTGCCCTTAGATGATTTTGAAGCAAACTTCGAAAATAATCTTGGCAATATCTCTGGATCTATTCCCGAACCAGTATCTTTGACGCTAACAATGACTTCTTTGTTATTATCTTTATTCTTTTCTGTAGTGACTGTAATACTTTCACCTTCCCCCTTTTTAGTAAATTTAAGAGCATTACTTAGTATGTTAGAGATCACTTGAGTCAGCCTGGTTCTATCCCCTTCTATTATAATTTCTTCTACGGTGGATTTGTATAATATTTTCCTTCTGTCTTTATAACCACCTTGCAATTCCTCTTCTTTAGTGTTTATTACTATATCGTCTAATGCATTTAAAATTAGATCATTTAGATTAAGTCTTTCTTTGTCTATATTGAAAGTATTACTTTCTATTCTTGTAACATCTAATATCGCCTCTGCAAGTCGCTGCAATCTTTTCGCATTACGAAGAATAGCTGTAACGCCTTCTCTTTTTTTGTCATCTTCTATTTCTTCTTCTAGCATTTCTGCATATCCTATTATAGGCATAATGGGTGTTCTCAACTCATGTGCTGCTATGTTGATAAACTCACTCTTTATACGGTCAGCTTGTTCTAGTTGTTCATATATCTCAGTCTGCCTCCAGAGAGTTTCAAATATTGAAAGATAAGAGAGAACAGTTGCCTGACTATTTGAATATACTGACCATCCAATAACTGTTTCAGGACTAGCATTTTCTTTTGAATCATCTTTTAATTCCATAATCATAGAATACTTTCTATCAACTACCAATGATTTGATTTTAATTCCTAATGTAGATGCAATGTTACGAAATTCAATATTTTGTTGTTGTTTATGTTTTAAGTTATGTAGTGATTCTCTGATATAATTATCTGTAGGAACGAGAATTTTGATCTTGACACCCTTCTCTGCTAATTGACCTAAAACTTGTATTGTCCCTTCATATTCCTGACGGTGATATGCGTTGGCTGTAGAATATATTATGTATATTTCTTTTGTAGCTTTTCTTAAAAGTTCCCCCTCTCTTTTTTCTGCCTCTTCAGGACTTTGAATAACCTCTGTAACTTCTGGTGTAATGCCATACTCTATTTCTCTTATCTTTTGTTCAGAAGGTATTGCTTTATTCCAAAAGCTATCAAATATGTATTGCTGTTGCTCTACAATTTCCTTAACATTGCTATAGATAAGTTGTTGTATTGGTTCTGCTTTATTGAGTCTAGTAGAAGCCACGTATTCTTTTTCATCACAGACTTCAAAGTTGCCTTTAACTCCATCTAAATGGCGAATCTCTGAAAATTTTAACATTTCTTTACAATAAGAGAGATTATCATTTGTAATTTCAGTAACATATCTTAACTTTACACTTCTATCTTTAGCAGCAGCAAATCTTTCTTTTCTTATAGATTCGACTTCAATAATGACAGATGGTGCTGTAGAATCTATAACAGAATCTATTTTTTGTTTTGCTTTAGATACAAATTCTACAAGTGCTTTTGTTGAGTTTTGAGTGCCATAAAATATCTTTGTATATTCATTTTTATCAATAAGGACTTTACTATTATTTTCTATAGGTATAAATTGTTTTATCTTGTTATTATTATTGTTATTTTCATTTTCTTTTTCTCTATTACTATCTTTTATACGAATAATTATAATTCATCTACCCTATCATTTTTACGATGCACAATCTCACTCTCTCTTGCAATTCCCCAGTATTTTCATTGTGAGCATAGTAAATAAATAGATGTAACAAATGTATGGCGAAAATATCTTGATTATATAAAAAATTGCCAAACTAGCGATAATTTTCTAGATAGCGGATAATAGTTAGTGCCACTGCTTGATCCATTGCTCCTGATTGACCATGACAAGAAAAATAGCTTCAATACTATGTCGATTAACATATTTAAGTTTCTATCCTCCTATCAGTTAATGCTACACCTCTACAGCATCTGGAATGTTTTTTTACTTGGCATTGTTGTTTCTCCATTCCTTTTGGTTCCTTAAACAACAAATGAAGGAGTAGAGAATATAATTTATTTATGATAAATCATTTTGTTACTTCCAGGGATCTACAAGTTATTAAAACAATTTCAAAATAAACTTGACTATTAATAGAAAGGAAGGCAAATTATTTGAAGTTTAATTATCAGTTATTATCTGTCCTAATAAAGACTTTCATTGCCGCTTCGGATGGGAACATAATATATCCCCTATAAAAGGTGCATATAGACAACGATGATGAAATTATTATATTGAAGAGAAGAGCAGTCCTACTCAACATTATCTACTATGGAAAGAAAATAGAAGTATCAGGTGTATTTTATAATCATGTCTTAGAAGGGTTTGCAGAAAGTAAAAAAAATATTATGCTAGGATAGAATATAATAAAAGACATCGTTACATTGGATACAATACTCTGCAGTATACGTGTCTTTATGAAAGAATGCCAATTGAATATAACCTTGTTTTCAGATATTGAAATATCATAATCTGCTTCATCAGGTAATAATGGGATGATTCAGAACCATTGCAATCACCATTCTTTATTTTTTCTTTTGCATATGAGATACCAATATCTATTTGTAAGAAATTTAATAATTAAACATAGATTCTAGACAGGAAATTCTATCTCAAATATTATTCTAATTTTTATTGCCGCTATCTTGTTATTTCAAATGAATCAATCATCTTCTGCGCCACTTGCAACTCCTTTTCGTAGTCTTCTTCTTGTGCAACATATGTAATAATATATGCTTTGTCGTTTTTTATTGTCCAGACTTGCATTGTTTTCAGTCCTTGTAAACTAGTAAATACTATTTCATACCCTGGCATGCCTGCGAGTATTGTTGTATTTGATATAAGAAGTCTTTCCTCTAAGGGATTGATTTGACTATTTGTATATTCTTCTAATGTCATGTTACGGAAGGGTAGATTATTCACCTGAATCTTAACACTCTTCGCTAGTGATGTGTCGGCAAGAGGATAGAAATCAATATCAGCAGAATCCTGCATAAAAGATAGATCCAGCCTTCCCCAATCTGAAGGATATTGAATTCTTACTCCAAAGGTAGGATTATCATAAGTTACAAATTTGCTGCTTGTTTGTGCTATTGTTGTTTGTTGCCCTGTAAGCGTGACCGAAAATAATGAAGTTATTATGATTATTGACAAACTAAATAAAAGGAATTTTGACAACTTGACTCTTAATACAATAACAGGCAATATGACTATCTTAAGGTTTCTTTGATAATATGACTATATTCATTTGCAGATAAAGCACAACTTGTCCTGAGAAAGTTCTGCATTTTGTTGACAATGTTGAAATATATATATACTCAAAAATGAATCATTGTAGCATACTTCCTGCTAGATGAACTGGAACGTGCTAGATGTATTTATATATAGTGGGGGAGGAAAAGTAAATACACTTTATCAATACATTTTTTTCTGCTTATTGTGAAAAGACCATAATGTAAAGAGTGCAATCGCCTCAACCGTTGTTAATAACAAAACCAAAGACGGATATGCTATATGACTAATACTAATACTTCTGTGCATCCGCATATTAGAAGAAATTGATACTGATGTATCTAATTTTTTTCCTCTCTTACTACACTACAAATAACATGTTCTACTCTGACTGAGTTTTCAATTATAAATCAATTACTTATTAACTCTTAATATTATAGTGTATAGCTTAATGAGCATTATTAATCAGATAGAATCACTAAATATCTTTCATCGGATTTGTTCTCTCATTCTAGGTTAAACGAACCAAATAAAATAAAGATTCTGGGAGTTGGCAGGAGTATGCGAGAAAAATCTTATAGTACTCAAGCCTCAAAAATTGTATTAAATGCAGCCAAAAAATATAATGCACAAACATGGTTGTTTGATTTGCATAATACGATACTGCCTATGTATAATCCCGAGGCAACTGTATCTGCTGATGGCGATGACAATATAAGAAAAATAAGAGATCTGCTTAATTGGACAGATGCATTTGTACATGGGTCACATGATTACCATGGCTCTATCTCTGGCATATTGAAAAATTTTTTAGACTATTACTTCAACGAATATGCTGGAAAAGCCTTTGTTATCTTTGCGCATCTCATAAGAAAGGCTTGACTGTGATGGACCAAATGTATACAGGAGAACAATTTAATCGCGATTTGATAAGCAGCGAGTCAAATACTTTTGCTGCGCAGTTAGAGTTTAGCCATAATTTTTTTCGTTGTAGATTCTTTTTACGATCTCAGCTATCTGAATTTGTTCAGATATCTATGTATTAAATATGACATCAAAACAATAAAAAAATAATCAATGATTCTATTTAAAGCAGAAGATGGACAATGTATCTATAACGATTTCAATAATCATCATTATCCTAAAGTATGTGATTCTATTAATTTATCGGTCATAGATAACAATCCTGAGTATCTATATGATCATATTTTATTATCGTAGTTTTTCAAGTTCACTGTCGTCTCGGTAATTTTTGGGATTCAATCTAAATCCTTTAGAGACCTCGAACGGTACCTCTCGCAGTTTTAAATGGTATTCTTGCTTCTTTTTCTTCATCTGTTTATCTAGCCATAAAGCAAATCTCTGCTCAATGAGATTGCCTTCTTGTTTGTCAATATCCGGATAAAGATTCCTTAACTTTTCAACAAAATCTGAACTGACGGAAATCTCGAAAAAGTCCCAGCCAAGAGTTTTTTTACCATCAGTATAACATTGGCACTGACTATTCATATGAGTTGCAATTTCCAATGTACCAATAAAGTCCATAATCTTGGGTCTTTCTTTTTCAAAGTCGATGCAAGATCCTGAGATAATAATCATAGAAAGGAATCAATTTCATTCTTTTGTGCATCTAATTTGATACTTCTTATAATAATGGTGTTGCCTATAGGTACTCCTATGCTTTTGCGCAAATGAGGATCTACTCTGATTATACCCTTGCCTTCATCGGATGGTAAAAGAGCTAAACATTTGGCTTCTATTGTTCTGTCTTTGTCTATTATTTCAATAGAATCACCTTCAGATAAACTCAAAGAATTTAGAGAATTGTGATCTATACGCGCGACCCCACGGCCAATGTCGCTGGAATATGCTTCGAGGACCTTCAAAGTTAAAGGATTGTATATGTCACTCATCAGCTTTTATTTTGCCTTTATAATATAAGTAGTTTTATCCAATTTTTCTAACCTTTATATATTTATTTAATATATCTTTCTAGAATATTACAAGTCTGATTTATCCCAAGATCGAGGGCATAGTTTCCAAGTCTTGGCCCTCTATCAGCGTTTAAGAGCATTCTATAGAGCAATGTAAATAATTCCTTTGGTTCCATCTGATTGTTTCTAGCTATATTAAATATTTTAGACTGGAGATTCTTTGGAGCCTCCGATTCATGTTCTGATCCAACGAAGGATTTTAAAGTTTCAACTAGTTCTTTAATAGCTTTGTTATAGTTTTCTTTCATTTCTATTTCAAATTTTTCTTCTGTGAACAAGTGATCATTTGCCCAATTGGAAGCAAGTTCAATTTTTTTTTCCAAATCTTTACTCTTCTGCTTTATCATCCCATATTTGATCAATCTGTCATATATCTTATCGATTCTCTCTTCAGTAGAGAATAGAGCAGCCTGCTGTACTAGCATCCTGTACGGTACATGAGTTGAGGGTTGTGTTGGGGGTTTTAAATGATTAATATATTCATAAAGTCCTTTTAATTTTATCAATTTAGCTTGATTATTTTCTTTGATTTTATCAAAGTATATGTCTTCATACAAGTCATATTCATCCATTAATACAGGAATATCATCGACTCCAACGTGCCTCGTACCGGTGATTCGCTTGAACAATAATAGAAGAATCGACTCTGGGGTTCCGTATTTTAACCACACCTGAGGGGTAAGAACATTTCCTGCTGATTTGCTAATTTTTCTTCCACCTTTATCAAGGAACATTTCATATTTGAGGTGCAGTGGATGAGCATACCCTAGGATCTCGTCTGCAACCCAATCGTTGACGCGGACAGAATCCATGATGTCTTTACCATAGGCTTCGAACCTTATATCTAATGCATTCCACCTTGCGGCAAATTCTACTTTCCATGCTAATTTTCCATCCCCTTTGGTGATATCTATCTGACCACCATATCCACATCCTTTTAGCTTCTTCTCGCCAATTCTAGATTCTGAGCAAACATAGATCACCTGCTTTTCATCAGGTAAATATTTTTCAGCTTTTGCAACGTATAATCTACCGCAACTTTCACAGACAGGAAAATATGGCAATATTTCATTATATTTCTTTTGACCAACGTA
>JAREAI010000273.1:0-4290 GCA_029240435.1 Nitrososphaeraceae archaeon
CTACAAACCAAATCTCTATTTTATGCTTTTTTCTTGATTTCCATCCTATAGTAGTCAAATACAGAAACTGTGATGAGTTCATCAATTAAGCACCTATGTAATATCGTCCATATTTTTCCTTATGGACATTATGAATAAGAGATTCCCAAAAATTTAGAATACATCATATTTTGTACATTTTGGGTACTACAACTCTTATCTAGTGTATAATGCTCCTACCAAATGGTAGCAGAGATCGATCGTTGTTTCATAATAATAGAATGTGCAGTAACAACATCCTTATTTTGTTTTTAGCTTGTATTAGCAAGAGACCCTAAAAACAAATCTCAATATTTCAATTCTTGAGGAATTACAGCTTCTCCTGCCTTTAAAATATGTGTCTTGAAATTAGATTAGACTATTAGAATGTGTAACACTCACTTAAAAATAATTATGATCTAGGATGAAAAATAATCAAGATATCTAAAAGAGCTCGAAAGCTAGAACATTGATCTTTTACTATAAAAATATGTTATAGATCATACCAAGAAATGCTATAATTAGCTAGTTTTTATAGATATCCACTTACCCTTTCATTTTTTGAAAGTTTTACCTTCATATATATATATATATATATATATATACACTTATCTCTTTATACTATGTGCTTTCTAAATGGCATAATTTTATATAACAAGTTAATCCAGCCAATAATTCAAATATGGCGGTCAACCAAAAGTTCTCTGTGAACAAAATACCAATCAACACAAAGTTTCTTATTACTATAGTATTAGTAATAGTTTGTTTTACATTTACATTACCTATAAAATATGACACCAATAACTATCATATAAAACAAACAGCAGAAGCACAAAATCAGCCAAGATTTGATAGTACTTCCAATGATCCTAGCATAAACTCGTTAACCTTGCCGGATTTATTCTCAAAAGTAGAAAAGTCAGTAGTCCAAGTTACTGGTGTTGATACGACAACTCCACTAGGCGCTAGACTAGGTTCAGGTTTTGTCTATGATAATGACGGCCATATAATTACCAACTATCATGTTTCTGCTGGTAGCAGAGGAGAAAGTCTTCAAATCACTTTTCTAGATGGAACTATATATCAAGCCAAATTAGTGGGCGGCGACCCATTCTCTGATCTTGCTGTACTACAGACTGCAGAAAATGTCCCTTCAGATAAACTTATTCCGCTACCCATTGGGAATTCTACAACCCTAAGAGTAGGTGAAAGAGTAGTAGCAATTGGTAACCCTTTTGGGCTTTCTGGATCCATGACAGAGGGAATAGTTAGTGGTCTTGGCAGATTGCTACCTTCATCAGAACAAAGCCAGACAATACCAGAGTCTCCATCAGGAGATAATTTATTAATACCACCATCGCCAACAGATATTCCAACTACCTTTTCTATCCCTGACATAATTCAGACAGATGCAGCCATCAATCCAGGAAATTCAGGCGGACCCTTACTGAATACGAGAGGAGAAGTGGTAGGGATAAACACAGCAATTTTTTCTAATACCGGCGTATACTCTGGCGTAGGATTTGCAGTCCCATCTAATACAATAAAAAAAGTGGTCCCGTCTATAATTGCAGTAGGTTCCTATCAACATCCATACTTAGGAGTTTTAGGTACTGATGTTACGCCAGAAATAGCAGGAGGTTTGGGATTGCAAGAAGCAAGAGGATTTTTAGTAACTGGTATTACTCCAGGAAGTCCTGCTGATAAAGCTGGGATACGCGGAGGTAGTTCACTAACTGACATCAACCAAGGAGAAATACAACAACTAGAAGGAGACATAATATTGCAAATAGATGATAAAAAAATCAGAAAGATTGACGATATACTCACTTATTTAGAAAGAGAAAAAGAAGTAGGCGATATTGTACAGCTGACAATACTTAGAGATGGACGAACAGAAAAGATACCTGTTACGCTTGGTGCAAGACCAACCTCAGAAGAGTTTGCAAATATTCAAACGCCTGCAGGATCAGAAAATGAATCCCCTGGAAGAACACCAGAAGAATTGCCGTATAATGGCCTTTATAATGAATGCTTAAAACTAGCAGGCAATGACATATGTGACTTTCTCTTTCGACGATAATAGGAGGGCAAGATATATTTAAGAATAAAGCCAGATGACACCACTGTGTCACTTTATTGTCAGAAGGTTGTGATTTGTCAATTACCATTTTAATTGATAAAGATAGTCACTTGGGATTGTCTAATTAACATACAATTAATTTTCAAATTCTTCAAATAGCTTCTATGCCTAGGCATAATAATATACATTTTGAAGAAAAGTTTGAAGTATCTCCTTATTCGTCATTATAATGATAGATCGAATGTAGTGTATTTGTACGGATTATCTTGAGCAACAAGATCACTATATGAAAAAGAGCAAACAATTGGAGCAAGAATAAGAATAAAGAATATGCAAGAATAACTATATATTTTGTGGTCTTTTCTATAATGTTTCATGAGGGACGTCTGTTCCTGTTGACATGAACTAATTTACTCGTTTTCTTGTTTCTATACCATAAATCAGACCCATATAATGAATTATGCTTAAATATATCTAATTATGATATAGTTCTATCAATAAGAAATTGTTGTTGAATGTTTGCCTCACAATGATGTTATGAACTTTCTATAATTTTCCATCTATTGCTTATGATTATTCTCATTTGGCTTTGTGTTTGTTCAATAATTATTGTTTAATAAAAAAGTAACTATTCTTCTCTATAGAAACAGTGTCTTAGCAAACATATCTTTTTAGATGTTATCTTAGGACAAGATTTGATAAAAAAGATTCATTCTCACTATTAATCTAGCTTTTATGTATTAAAGGATAATAAACAACTAATTCAATTATATGTAATTTTTCTTTGTTTCCTTCCTCTTCTTGTTTACTTTGAATTGTGCCAGAAGATGATTGATTACTGATAGTATTATTCTGGATCAATTCTTCCGAAGCATTTTTGATAATATTTATAATATATTGTTTAACTTTCTGAGTTGCATTTTTTATTTCAGGATTATTGTCAATTATTTTCTCTCCGCCTTTGAACACTCCTACAACAAATGTTTGCCATCCTAAACCTATAATGGATAAGATCAATACAGCTATTATTATCCATGTAAAGAGACCCATAACTAACTAATAGTTCTTAATGTTGTTATCAGTTTCTCATCCTAAGAACTTGTTAAAGGAAATTCTGTTAATCTGCTGATGAAATCCCATAAATATTATTCCAGAGAACCTATTTTTCTTCTAGACAATAAATGACTTCTATATTATATACTTATAATAGCATCTCACCTTTTTCTGTACAATAGAACACGGCCTCAAGTTTAGGAATATGCGGATAAAGTTTGTTTTTTATAAAGGTTTTTGTAATATTTCATTCTTCAGTTTAATATTTGCGATGAATAAGATAAATCCTTTCTTTCATTAAATTATTCGTGATTTATTTAACTTCTTACATCTTTCCTATTGGTTACTAATTCTAGAACAAAGTACATCTACATAATGATCATAATCATTTGATATCATTCGTCCTGTTCTTTGAATAGTTACTCATGTTTGGCATTCTTGTTGTTGTTGTCGTTGTCTGTTTGTTATATCTCTAAAGCTTTGATTCAACCATTCCTAAATAATTGACGTATAAGATGATAGTCCATTAGTTTGATAATGGCAAGGAGATATCATTAATAAGCTTATAAATTGTGTTTTCAAATAAATCCAAAGAGTGTTGATTAACAGAAGCAAATTGATTTTTGTAAAGTCTCTTCAAATTAGTGATAAGTTGTAATCATCAATACAAAATAATATAATAATACTATTTTGAAGACCTAGCTATAAGAACAGCTCGTAAAAGTTCATGAAATGAATCAATCGATGTGTAGATAATGCTAATAATACAACGATTGCAAGATAATTTAGGATAGAAACGTCATTGATAGATATACTATATATGATTTAATCTAAATGTCTTAATTGAATGGTTTAGATTATCCCTTAGAGGGGAAGTTGATAAAGGATAAGCGCTAACCTACACCGGGGGCTCATAGTTCAGCTTGGATAGAATGGCTGCCTGCGGAGCAGCTGGTCGAGGGTTCGAGTCCCTCTGGGCCCGACAATATCCTCAGCGATTCAAAATGTTTCTTGATTATCTCAATCTAGAAGGAGCATTAGAGAAACAAGCAAGACATTTCTTGTCCAAAGCAAGAAGTAATCCACAATGGGCTGAGGAAAGCTTTATGCGATTCATAGGCTTTCAAATAGAGAGG
>JAREAI010000274.1:0-4122 GCA_029240435.1 Nitrososphaeraceae archaeon
GCACACTTTACATTATAGAGGAATTTACTAACCTATTTTTGTATTACACAATAGTTCCAATTCAAAATAGCCATCACTATTTTGCTATTTCATTGATACAGACTACAATTTCTATTTATGAGTCGAGTGTATTTTGTTGTTAATAATAGTAATCATAATGCTAATTCTATCACAATATCGATACCCTTTAAACCAGAAGTTTTAATATTGATAGTATATATTTATATCAATGCACCATTATAGAAGTCTAAGAAAGACATTTCAAATAGTAGCCGTGATACAATATAATATATATGAGTAATTTTGCCGTAGATTATAATAAATCTACAATACAGTTTGAAAGTCATCTGGAAAAATTAAAAGAACCAGCCAAAACTCTGATGATCGATTTAAGAAATTTTGTGAAATCTCTTGGCGATAATGTCATAGAAGAAGTTAGACCACATAGAGTAATTTATGCCAAGGGCTTGACATTTCGAATATTTCTTGATATCCAGCCAATGAAGGATTCCCTAATAATTTCTATACGGCTCGGCAGAAATAAACCATCTATGATACAATCTATTAAGACTCCACAAGATCTTGAAAATATCAAAAAAGAAATTGTAACTGCATACAAAACAATTCAATAATAATTGACTTTGAATTCATAAAACTCGCCAGTATATTTTTCATAGTTTATGTCAACATCATCAACTGTAGCCTTAGGTGGTCCTGCATAACACCACTCTATCACCTCATTGACGTCCATTTCATTTCCTTCCAAAACTGCCTCCACTCGTCCATCTTTTAAGTTGCGCACCCAGCCCATTACACCATGTCTCGTAGCTACGATCCTTGTATTTTGTCTAAAATAAACCCCCTGTACACTACCTCGAATAAACACATGTGCTCTAATTTTCCTATCATTCTTATTATTTGATCCTTTATCAGCAGGGAATTGGGATGATATAGGCAATGCAATCAACAGTTTGCTTAATTAAAATATATATAAAACTCTACTCATAAAGAAAAAGGTAGTTAGGCGAGATCTCCGCCTTCTTCTACAAACAACTGTTCATAAGACGTTCCTCTTCTTACAAGTTTATAGTCTCCATCACTAGTTTTCATTATGATAGGCGGTTTTGTTTGACAGTGAAACGGCATATTGAAGACAGTGGAGTATGCTCCAACATTATAAAATGATATATATCTTCCAATGGTGGCTTCACTCAGACTTGATGCGTTGGAAAGTGGAAATACATCATATGTATCACACAGACGGCCTGCAAGATGGATATTTTTTGGAGTTATTGGATTTGTCGCTTGCTCTTTACCATCAAGTACTGGAACTACCTCTTGTGGGTATTCCTGTTTCAAAAGAGCAGCATCTAACAATAGATGATAACCTGCATCCACTATGACAATCTTGTGTTCATTGTATTCTTTTGTATTTACTATCCTAGAAACTAACATTGATGATTCGGCTACTAGAAATCTTCCGCTCTCGATAATAAGTGTGAATTTTCCATGATGTTCTGCAAGTTGATTCAGCTTAGCCAAATAATTTTCAGCCATTTGAGATGGAGTAGGAACAGGATCATTATAGAAAACCGGTGTCCCCCCACCAATATCAAATGTATTAATCTGAAAGTTCTGATATTCCTTCTTTATCTTCGTTATGAATGCATCCATTTTGTCAAATGTATGCGCATAGCAAGAAAAATCTGTAATCTGCGATCCAAGATGAAAATGGAAGCCTTCAAATTTCAGTAGATCATTATTCATCAAATGCTTTACCATTTTGGTTGCGCTATCAATTGTTCCACCATTTAATGGAACGCCAAATTTGCCATTTTTGTACGATGCGCGAACCTCTGCTTTAACTCCCACCTCAGGATTCACTCGGATCATCGTTAGAGGTTTGACATTCATTTTACTAGCCGCTTTGGCCAAATTTGTCACTCCATTAAATGAACTAACAACAATCCTTCTTACACCACTTTGCAGTACTTCTGAATATTCTTCTAATTCTTCGGTCACGCTTGTATAGATGATGTTTTCAGGGTCGCCTTTACATTCCTTTAAAAAACGAAGTTCCCCAATTGATGTCAAATCAAAAGTTATTCCGTCATTAATGAATGTGCGTAGAATTGCTGGACTGAAGTTTGCCTTCATCGAGTATGCAACTTTTACAGGTCCATTGAATTTTGAGTATGCATTATGTAGTTCCCTAGCTTTTGCGTGTAACGTATCTTCATCGATTAGATAAAGCGGTGTTCCATATAGTGCGACTAATGTGTTGATGTCACTTGGTTTTGCAAAACGGTTTAACGCTGGTGTCGTCAGATTTTGATTTTTCACCAGTTGGATTTGAGAATTTTTCATCAATTTTTTTAATGTGTTTTTATTTGTAAAACACATAACTTAAAAACATTGCCTAAGTATTTGCTTGCAATAAAAATCAGTCAAAATGTTTTAACTGATTTTGTTAAAATATTTTTTTAGATATTGCCTTGTTGATCTAATTGAAGCAGAAAAACTTTATTATGAAAACCATTCCATGCTACAAATTCGATTATGCTTAATCTATATAATATAATTAATGTTATGGATGATTAGTATGACATGTATATTCTATTCGGCTATATCATATTTTTTTATGTATATGATTATCACTTAATCGTTAATGCTCCATTGTTGATGTGCCAAACAATGACACAGAGTTAAGATATAATTTTTGTCTATTGTCCTATCATTATTCCTATATAACGATTCTTTGACATTAAATTTAATACATTTATTCCGTATAAGAAGAACTCACTAGTAAACGAGTCCTTTTCTTTAACTTGTAAAATAAAAGAAAGTATTGGGCAGGGCGGCAGTTAGAGTTTTTTTATTTACCTGTAATAAGGTACGGTAACCTTTTCACCAGGCTTTCCTTCTCTTTGTGTCTTGATCTTTCTCACTGCTTCCTCGAAGTGGCGCATCATTACATGTGCTTCTGAAGCATGTTTTGCTGCTTCCTCTGGCGTAGGATATTTTGCCAAGTACTCATGTAATACTAGAGAAACTGCAGTATTGGCAACAGAGCTAGTATCAGCACCGCTAAAACCCTCGGTAAGCTCAGCAACTTTCGTCAACTCTACGTCAGGACCAATTGGTTTATCCTTTGAATGAATTTCAAGAATTCTTTGTCTTGCTCCTTTATCTGGCATTGGAACGAATACAATCTTGTCAAATCGTCCTGGCCTAAGTAACGCAGGATCTATCATGTCAGCTCTGTTTGTGGCTGCTAATACTACTACTCCAGATAATGCCTGGATTCCATCTAATTCTGTCAGCAATTGTGATACAACTCGCTCAGTAACCATGCTGTCTCCACCCATACCCCTTGTTGGAGCAATAGAGTCTATTTCGTCAAAGAATACTACACATGGCGCTGCTTGTCTTGCCCTTCTGAATATTTCCCTGATACCTCTCTCTGACTCTCCAACCCACTTGCTTAGCAATTCAGGTCCCCTTACACTTATGAAGTTAGCTTCTGATTCTGTGGCCACAGCTTTTGCAAGAAGTGTCTTACCTGTGCCGGAAGGTCCATGCATTAACAAACCTTTTGGCATTGAGTGTCCTAGTTTAGTATACAAATCTGGATATCTTAATGGCCATTCTACTGCCTCCTGTAATTCCCGCTTGACTTCTTCTAGTCCGCCTATTGCAGACCATGGGATATCTGGTGATTCGAGATAAACCTCTCTCATGGCAGATGGCATTACTTCTTTCACTGCGTTTTCAAAATCACTCATCGTCACTATAAGTTTGTTCAAAACTTCGGGAGCAAGTTTCTCATCTTCCAAGTTAAGTTCAGGCAGCAATCTCCTTAAACATTTCATGGCTGCCTCTTTGCACAAATATTCAAGATCAGCACCTACAAACCCATGAGTGACTGCTGCAACTCTATCCTGATCTACATCTGTATCTAATGGCATGTTCCTAGTATGAATCTGTAATATCTCTAATCTACCACGCTTATCAGGAACTTTGATCTCAATTTCTCTATCAAATCTACCAGGACGTCTTAATGCTGGATCAATTGCATTTGGTCTGTTAGTAGCAGCAATTACAATGACTTTACCTCTTGCT
>JAREAI010000043.1:0-12642 GCA_029240435.1 Nitrososphaeraceae archaeon
TGGCAACATCAATTCACAATTCTTGGTAGCATATAACAAAAACGCTACTCTGCTGGCTAATGGTGCAAACCAAGACTTGGTAGGAGAATATTTTTTTGGCGGTGAGGCTCAGAAATTAATCAACTACAATGAGATTTTAAATAATTCAACACGCCAGCTATTAGTGGGTAAAGCTGATTACGCAGTCTACGACTATGGAGAAGGTGAAAGGTTGACTACCGGAAATCCAATTTTTGTTAATGATGATTCTCGATATTTTATTCAGGTCGTAACATCTACTGAAGAGATTTATGCTCATGTTGGGGATGTCCTTTTTATACAAAGGATAAGAGTGTTTTCATTTCTAGCCGGTACTACCACTGCTGCGATAGCAGTTTTAATATTGTTACTTACTAAGTGGAATGTGATTTTACGTAAAGAAGTAAAAAGAAGAACAAGAGAATTGGAAGAATCATATGATGAAATGAAAGTATATTTGGACACCGTATTAGCTGAACTTAAACGAGATGCAACTATAAAAGGAAAGTACAAGAAATAAAAAAATAAGCTGTCTGTCCAGATGCACTATTCTGGAATGATTGATGCATCTAGTTCTTCGTTACTTCAATTCCATTTTGTATAATTTTTCTGTAGGACTATGAAAAAACAATATTAAAGATCCTATGTCTCCTGGTTATATACAAAAGGTCTAAACACAAATTAAGGAGATGAGCATGTTCGCTTGTTGAGTATTGTCTTGTTTATTAATCTCCTTCTCCTTCTCCTTCTTCTTCTGAGCAATCTTAAAGTATCTTTATTGCACATTCACCTACAGTTGATATGAGCGTAGATCCTGTTCATTATCTATGCCAAACCGATTTTCGATTAGGGGAAGTAATTAGGTCTGTTGGAAAGTATTCAATTAAAACCACAAATGATCCGTTCCTATCACTAATCAGGTCTATAATCTCCCAACAGCTTGCAGAAAGAGTTGCTAATGTTATATATGGACGATTTCTAGAGTATTACAATAATGTTTCACCTATACCTGAGCAAATCCTATTGACTCCAGATAATATACTAAAAATCAAAGTCGGACTGTCTAGTAAAAAGATAGAATACATAAAAGATCTTTCCGCAAGGGTGATAGATAGAAGATTAAACTTAGCGTTGACATCAGAAATGAGTGATGATGAAATTGTTAATCAATTGATACAAGTAAAAGGAATTGGTAAATGGACGGCAGAAATGTTTTTGATATTTTGTCTAGGAAGACCAGATATCTTTCCAGTAGGTGATTTAGGTATTAGAAAGGCTATCCAGAAGCTATATACCTTGCCAGAACTTCCTACGCCTTCTACAATGTTGGCCATAGCTCAACCATGGAAACCTTACAGAAGCATAGCCACATGGTATCTGTGGAAATCACTCTCTAAATTCAATTCAATTGGATAAATAATAGAAGAAAATCTTAATTACATTGGATATATGTCTATTAACCATAACCAGGTGCTTCCGTATTCAGTGCAAAGGGGGAACAAATTTTTCGAGGCTATCATTGATGCATTCATATTTGTATGCTAATGAAAGAATCATTTCCTCCTTAAAGGGAGAACCTACAATCTGTACTCCTACAGGCATTCCATCTTTAGATAATCCTACAGGAATACTAACTGACGGTAGACCTGTGCTATTAAATAAGATAGTGTTTCTCAATAAAGCTTCACGTATTTTTATAACTTTGCCACCAATATTGCTAACTTCTAGATCATCAAATCTAGGTGCGGTGATAATAGTTGTTGGCACAACAATGACATCAACTTTTTTTAGTAATTTTAGAAGTTCATATCTTAATTCATTTCTTAATTTATGAGCGCGAATATATTCAATAGCGGGTATTTTAGTACCTTCAATTAGCATATTTCTTACATCTTCAGCGTAATCATTGGCCTTTGTTTTAAGCCATTTTAGGTGTATTTCTGCTGCTTCTGCAAATCTTATGCTTGTCCATGTTTCAGAAATATTTTCTGTCTTTTCCATATTTATCTCAAAAATATACTCGGATAATCCCATATTTTCAATGAAAGTATGAATAATATGCTCTACTTCTACTTGTAGATAATCGAAAAAGTATCTATTTGGTAATCCAATAGACAGTTTCTTGTCTGTAGTTTCTGAGAGAATTTTTCTATAGTCAGGAACATTTTCATTCTCTGTAAATGGGTCGAATCGATCCTGGCCTGCAATAGTTTGTAATACAACAGCTGCATCCCAAGCACTTCTAGTTATGCATCCAACATGATCTAGCGAAGGTGCTAAATCCATGACTCCGTATCTGCTGATCCTTCCATATGTAGGTTTTAAACCTACAACGCCACATAGTGAAGATGGAACTCTAATAGAACCACCTGTATCTGTTCCTAAAGACACAGGTACCATACCCGTTGCAACTGCCACAGCAGATCCGCCGCTAGAGCCACCGGATATCTTGTCAATATTCCATGGATTTTTGGAAGCACCGTAATGAGGATTCATACCTGTTATGCCAGAAGCAAATTCATTTAAGTTATTTGTACCGATTAGAATGGCTCCTGCTTTCTTCATTCTTGCAACTATAGTTGCATCTATTTTTGAAATATTATTAGACATAATTTTTGAACCTGCTGTACATCTGACTCCTTCTGCAGAAATAATATCTTTAATTGAAAATGGAATACCTTGTAATGGTCCACGATCTATTCCATGCCTGATTTCGTTTTCAGAGGTTTCAGCATCCTTATATGCTCGCTCAGTTATTATACTAAGGAAAGAATTCAAAGTTGGATTAAATTTATGAATTCTTTTTAAGCAAATTTCAACTAAATCGATTGAGGATAAATCTCCATTCTTTATTCTCTCTGATAATTGCTTTATACTGGATAAAGAAGTGGTCGACTCTTTTACCATTATTCAATATCATCAGCAACTTTTAAAATATATATTTCTGGATTTTTTGAAGGCTGACTATGAATTAGCGCCAAATAATAGTCAAGAATACATCAATGCATGATCTCGTATCAGAAGTATGTCAGATAATTATACACTATACGTGTCAAATGCAGAGCAAATACTATAGACATAAATAACAACGCATTCTTGCCAATTACATATACGAAGTTGAACAAAAAAGATGAAGTAAATACATTGTTGAAGCTATACGATATCTATGATCGTCATAGAGAATCAATCCTTTGGTTTCTTCATAAAATTGATGTACAAAGCTACGAAGAATATGAACAAAAGTATCAAGGAACAACAGAAGGATTATTTCACTTTACTGCAGTTTGTGGCTTTTTTGAGCTATCTGGTGTACTAGTTAATTCGCGATTGATAGATCAAAATATCTATTTTGATGTTTTTAATCCTACTCCTTATTGGCAAAAAGCTAAATTGATTGTAGAAGGAATGCGAAGAGAAAGGCCACACATATATGAAAACTTTGAACTACTAAATAAGAAAAGGTTAATGTGGAGAAAAAGAAGGAGAAATAAAATAAAAATTTCATAATAAGATCCTCGTAGTAAAGTCATCTCCATTCTTTTGAAGAGTTCATAAATGTACAACCAAGTTTTTATCATAAAGATGCATTATATATATACCTATATATATATGAGTCTTGAATCTAATTTAAATAATATCTATAGGTGTATGCTCTTTTTATGATCAGCAGAATCTATAGTAATAATAAGACAGAATACCTTTTAATACATCAATGGAAAAATTTCTTCAGTTGAATATTATCAAAAAAATAGATTGATGTATGATTGGTACATTTTATTTTTTTGGATTTTATAGAATTAGATGAGAGATGACTATCGCACTATTTGATTCATATATATATAATTCAAAAGCTTGGAAGATGAGCTAGTATATGACAGTTATAACTAAAACAACTCAGATTAAAACAAGAGGTGAAAATGACATGATAGACATTACAGGACAAACATCGAAAGCAGTTGAAGAAAGTAAACTGGAAGATGGAACTATTACAGTGTTTGTTTCAGGCTCAACTGCAGCAGTAACTACTATAGAATATGAGCCTGGACTCAAACAAGATTTTCCAAGAATGCTGTCTAGAATTATACCAAAAGATATTGAATATGAACATGATAATACTTGGCACGATGGAAATGGACATTCTCATGTTCGAGCATCCTTAATAGGACCAGGCTTAACTGTTCCATTTAAACAAGGTAATTTAATGCTAGGCGCTTGGCAACAAATAGTCTTGTTAGAAACAGACACAAGGCCTAGAGAACGCAAGATTATATTGCAGATAATAGGTGAATAGATTTAGAAAATGAATATACTCTATGAGCCTAAATCATTCTTTAAATAAAAGCAACCAAATATAGTAATACTTTTTTTCGTATCTGATGTTCTCTATATACCTAGAAAGCTCTGCACATATTACTTTTCATCTCTTTTTACTGGCTGGTAACTTTCAGAAAGTGTAAAGGATTCATCAGGATCGCGGCAGTGTTGTCTTCCTTTATCAGTAATACTAATTCTTTTGTCAGGATGTTGTATTATATATCCTAGCTCATCTCGAAAAAACTTTATGGCCAAAGGTGCGATTTGGTCTTGATCAAATGCTGATAGATCATCATTATCTTTCCAAAGTTCATCTACAGCGAACATTGTAGGTTGACCTTTTCGTTTAGCATCATCATGTTTTTCGCAAAGTATTTTCATAAAATTTGCTCCTATAGTGCGTCTGTGATTTTCGTATAGTTGTGAATTGGTATTATTATCATTTGACATTATTCCATCGGATGTAAAATATATTCTCTTTTATGATTTAAGGGTTGATAATCTATACAACAGATTCATAAGGATTGACAATGTGAATTGCATGAAAATAATAAACTTGTTTTTATATATACGGCAAATGGATAATATGAGCATGCAAATAAATAAAAAATAGTAATAATCCTATAGTAACAATATTGTTGGTAGTCTCTTTTCAATAGATATTCTTTCTTTAATTTGCTGCATAAATCTTCAGTACAATACAAGGAAAGTCTGCTAAATCTACCTATTCGATTTTTCCCATCAATAATTCTAGTGCGAACTGCTTTATGTTATAATTTGATGCAAGAAAGAAAAGATTGAAGATAATTATGGTCCCTTAATTTCGATATAACAGTTAAACAGATATTTTTACTATCTTTTATTTTTTTCATAGTTGTAAAAGGCTTCTTTATTGCATATTATGCCCTTAGTTTGAAATAACTATAAACTTTATTCTTAAATCTTCATTCTATGCTATATTTCCTTGGGTATAGAACATGCGTTCTAGTATACATATGCTATCATTGAAGCCATATCCATCATAACCATTGTCATGTCTCATATACCAACTAAATTCGTAAAAGTACCCCAGTTAGTCTTCAATCTTTGCTATAATCAAGTTATTTGAATCTTTGAATAAGAAGAATTACCGAGCCATACTATACATTCATCAGTATTTATCAAAGATACACACCTATTTTTCTAGCTCTTGCAACCCTATATCATAGATAAGTGATGTAGCATCTTTGTCCAGAATAATTCTAAAATCTTGTTAATCTTTATTTTGTGAAGATAGGTACTTCCTCTGCATATTTCTTATAAGTAATTCTAACGAGATTTAAATTGGTGCTGATCTAGTACGTACATAGAAAAGATTCCTATATATTTAGAAAACTAAATGCTACATCTTTATATATACTGTTAATATCTTTGTATCTTTCAGATGAATGACAAAAAACACTTTATTGCAATCACAATAGCGCTAATTACTGTAGCTACCAGCCTTATGATGGCTATAGATGATGGAGTCCAAACATTGCAAAATAAGCTTGTATTCGCTCAGACATCATCGTCTGCCTCTTCTTTCTCAGCTGTACATATAACAAAAGATACAACTAACTCTTATACTATATCTTCAGGATTTACAAGTATAGGAACATTTGATACCACATATACAATAGCAGGTGACATTAATTCAATGAAAAATGCAAGAGATCTAATAATATCTACAGTTACAAAAGATTATGATAGCACACCAACGATAGGCTATGTGAAAGTCGCACCGCAAAAAACTGCTCAGGGGGAAGCAAATACTTCTTCTTCTTCTTCTCCTCAACCATCAACCATAGCAAATCCATTTGCAGATAAAGCAACCATAAATCAAAGAATTACAACTGAAATTGAAAAAGCTATGGAGTCAGCCGCGAAATCTAATTTTGTTACTCTGGAAATCAAGTGCGATTTTGGTATGGATCTTTCTGACTGGAAATGTAGTAGTCATGGCTTGCTGGGGTGATGTTTATGAATTAGATTAAATGTCCTACATTTCTTTTTTATTGATATATCTTGTATACAGATACTATGCAAAGGAAGTCGATTGACGGTTTACTTGCGTAAATTACTATGAATATATAATAATCGTATCAATATATTATTAAAGGTTTTTTTTATAAGATAATCTGCAGTTTTTTTAGTATTATTACTTTATTGTCAGAATCCTTTCTTGACATCAGATCAACAAAAGAAAACAGGAGAATTAAACGCCAATCAACAATCAGAGATCGGACGAGAAAAAACTACAGCCATAAGACTTTTTGAAATGATACAAAAAAGTATTACAGTTATTTTCGTACAATTATGTGTGCTTCTCTACTCTATCATGGCTTTTTTCAAATTCTATTTTGAAATTGTACAAGTTAAGAAATTTAATCATAGTCTTATGGTTGATGCTAACCACAAGGTTATGAACTTCCATAAGAAGTGCCATAGCTTTGTCGCTTTATTGATTGAGGCTCTGTGGGATTTGAGTTTGATGAAAGGTCTATCAGATGTCCAATACTAAATTACCTTTGATATAGTTTAAGAATAGGAAGATTCTCAGTTTTTACTGAAAACTATGAAAGTAATTAAATCCAGGTTATTGTTTGATGGTATTGATGAGAAAAGAGATTGTTTCATAGGATTTGAGAAAGATGAAATAAAATATGTTGGAAATAGCCAACCTAAAGAAAGTGACGAGATAATAGCGGAAGGAGTTGTCGTTACACCAGCATTTATAGATTCACATAGTCATATTGGAATGGTGAGATCGGGTGAGCCAGATAAGGAAGAAGAAGCAAATGAACAAATGAACTCAGTCTACCCGTTGGTAAATGCATTACATAGTATATACATGGATGATCCATCTTTCAAAGAGTCAGTCGAAAGCGGCGTTCTTTACTCAACGGTTTTGCCAGGCAGCGGAAATATCATAGCAGGGAATGCAGTCCTTATACGTAATTTTGTTCAAGATATTGGTCAAGCTCATATCATGGATGTTGGAATTAAAGCTGCTTTAGGATATAATCCTCGAAGTACAGTAGATTGGAAAGGGAACAGACCATCAACGCGGATGGGGGCTGTAGCAATATTACGAGAAAATTTTATTAAAGCAAGAAAATTACAAAAGCTCCTAGAAACAGAGAAGAAAGTCATAGATGAAGTAGACCCTCTTACTGAACTGTTCATGGATATACTTTCAAACAGACTCAAGATGATGGTTCATGTTCATAAAGAAGATGATATCATGGTCTTGCTTCAGCTAATAAAAGAGTTCGGAATAAAAGTTATTGCAAACCATTGTGTTGATGTACATAGAGAAGAAGTTTTTACAGCATTAAAAGCATCTTCTGTACCAGTAATCTATGGACCCATGGATTCATTTCCTTACAAGGTAGAATTGAAACACGAAAGTTGGAGAAATGCAGAGAAATTATTAAAGTCTGGCGCAAAATTCTCTATTATGAGCGACCATCCTGTTATTCTTCAAAGAAATATCCTTTATAGCTTAAGGCATCTGTTACGGTTTGGTCTATCCAAAGCTGATGCAATATCTAAAATTAGTAAGGAGGCTGCGGAAATCATTGGTGCACAAAATATAGGACAAGTCAGAGCCGGCTTTAAAGCATCGATAGTTGTTTGGAATGGAGATCCGTTCTCGTTATCTAGTTATCCTATATTAGTGATTGCAGAAGGAAGAACGGTTTATGAAGAAGAGTAGTCAATGCACTTTTATACTTTGCAATAGTAATATGAATGCACATTCCAATTGATATAGTTTTTTTACTCTTTCTTCATATTCAGTTTCAAGGGTCTTTTTGTGATATATTTAGATAAAGAGTCCTATGTTTATTGAAGCAAGAGAACATAATGTACAGGTTAATTAGTTCCTGCCTCAGCAAGAGCTTTCCATCGAAACCATATTTTTTCGTTTATCATTTCTGTTTTATAAAGACGAAATATAAATTCAAATAAATCTATGAATGCTACTATGATATAGTATTCATCTGGAGTATCGACTAGTGCAAGATGTTCTGCATAAAGAGGATTTTCTTTAGCCATTTTTGAAAAAACTTCATTTCTTTGAAGTTTAATCTTGCTTCCATTATTCTAGCATATATGTGATATTCGCTTTGTATTCTACTATTTTTTCTGCGTATAGACAATTGCGGCAGCGAATGCTGAAAAGACCTGCAAATGTTAGAGCAGTAATTATGATTACATATTCTGAAAAGGTAACCATGATTTTAACAAATATTTGTTATATTATTGTATATCTCAAGGACAACTTAACTTGGCTGTCTTAAAAACTCAAAATTGCATGCTAGCTCCAAAGCTTCGATAATCTTGATTGTAGAGGAATACAAAAGTCATCAATTAGATTAAATGAAAAGTCAGATAAGTCATTGAAGCTAATATAATGTTCAAAGTAAGTCACTGTATTGTTGTGAAGTGACGTATTTGAGGAACAAGAGGGGCTTAGAGATCGGCATTGCTTCCCAATGACTAATTTGATTGTTATCTTCTAATCTAGAAACACATCTATGGCAAGCCAGCGCATTACCAAGACTCAAAATTACAATTATTATAAACAAGTAGTAGGGGCAGCCTTAATAGCGTAATAATATAGTAATCATAATGGCTATACACCTTTTCTTATTTGAAGAATATGCTTATATGGCTTTACTGCATAGAAATTTCTATTAGCTAACAAAGATGCGATATTACATTAAATGCAAGCTAAATCCTAAAGAAAGACAAAGATTATCTGACTCTATTAAGACCAGTTCACTTGCACAAGGCAAAATATTCAAAGAAGGCATGCAGACTGCATTAAGAGAGGCGACAATAGATGAAAATGATGTAGTACACTTTGTTGAAATCTGTTATTGCTTGGA
Organism: Nitrososphaeraceae archaeon; assembly: GCA_029240435.1. Lineage (GTDB taxonomy): Archaea > Thermoproteota > Nitrososphaeria > Nitrososphaerales > Nitrososphaeraceae > JAJNBK01. The sequence goes on from JAREAI010000043.1 coordinate 9,249, forward strand.
AAGTGGCCTGTCTCCTATGGCAATGGAGATTCCCGTTTTGAACGAGTATTTTGATAATATAGTAGAAGTAAAAGATGCCCGCCTAAGGTACCAATGCACAATGGAATGTGAGTTTTGTGATTGTACTCGCAATATAAAGCTTCCAGGAGAATTATTGGCCAATGAACTGGGTCTTAAAACAGATGAATCAAATAAAAAGAACTTGGTAGATATAGGTAGAATAAGACTGAACAGGAAAAAGCAGAAAGAAAGTATTGAAGGGTTGAGGGATTTATTGTCAAACATTAATAAATACAATAATGATGAAAATAACAACATTAACGTTAAACCGATATTCTCGGGAGCTGCACTTTCTGGTATTTTTGCAATATTTTATGACGGTATTGACTACTTTAGAATAAAAAATATTCCAGAAACTGAAGAATCTCGCCAAATGCTGCAGACCATGGGCTTAGAAATATATGATAATGTGGATTCTATGAAGTCAGCGGCGCGAAGATCTCTTGCGAAAAGTGACAAACGTTCAAATGTTGTCTGATGACTTCAAATTATAAAGCTTTTTTTAATGCGTACTTTGTGATGAATTAAAAGCGTTCTATGTAACATCTGCCTCGTAATTACACACCTTATTATCGATGATCCAACGATAAGATACCTAACCTAATACTGACTTACAGCTCTTTTCTGAAATTTTCTATTTGCATCTCTTTTACGTACTAGTCCTATCATATTCACAGAGATTGTTTATCTCTCTAGTATTAGAAATTAACTAAGTTATATATTGCTACCTAAATCAAATAATTTCTCATATATTAGATATGAATATGACAAGAAATGTATTAGAATTAAACTTTTGTGGTCGCAAAAGCAGAATTATACTTTATATAATTAAACTTAGGAATTAATGAGATTTTTTCATTCATCTAATGCATACCATGCTAGAACGCATAACTATATGCATCAACATATTAACTGCCCTGAGTATTCTCTGCCCTAATTAAGTATTTTATCAAAATGCGCCGAGGAGTTTGTCAACCGTTATCAACATGATTTTTTTCCAAAGTATCTTTATTTCATCGCTAGTATCTGGGTCAAAGTTTTTCTTTTTCTTCTTATTTGATAATATGCTAAACCTTATCATAATGCTCCTCTATCTTGTGTGCCAGAGGGTATCTATTCTAAGAGAATATGTGTTTATATTTCTCTTCATGACACGGCGATTGGATTCCAAAAAATTAAGATAACTTGAAATCTGCCTACACTCTTTTGTTAGCGTAGGAATAATTAGCCTTTTTCTCTAGTTTCTTCTCTGCTCTTCTTTCCTTTCTTCTACAAAACTCTTCAACATAGTTACATCACGTTTGAAGAAGATATCTAGAGTCCAGTCAGCCATTACTCTTATCTTCTTTTGCAACGTAGGAAGATTGGCTAAATAATATGTACGCCATATCCACCATGCTATAAATCCTTGTACTTCTAATCCTAATATCGAACCAATACCATTTCTCTTTCCGATAGATGCCATCATTCCCTTAGTCTTATAGTCAAATACTTTCTTATTTTCTGCTTTTCCTTCTATTAATGAAATTGTATTATTTGCTACAACTGTTCCTTCCCTGATTGCATGCTGCGCTGTTGGAGGGTAAGGATTACCTGTATTTTGATCTATTATGAAGGCGCAGTCTCCTATAGCAAAAACACCTGGATATCCTTGAACTTCTAAGGATTTATTAACTACTATTCGGCCACTCTTTTTGTCGTGTTCACAAGGTAGTTCTTCTGTTATGGGATTAGATGCTACTCCACCAGACCATATTATGGTGTTTGTAGATATGGTTCTACCATCTTTTAATTTCACACTATTGGCAGTAGCTCCTATAACACGTGCATTCAAAATAACTTTAACTCCACTTTGAATCAGTTTTTGCATAGCAAATTCCGCTAATTCTTCACTCATCTCGGGAAGAAGTCTATTTCCAGATTGTATTATTATTACCTGTATATCTTTAGGTTCGATGTTATGATAGTAGTCATTTACTGCATCACGTAAAAAATCATTTAATTCTCCAGCTGTTTCTACACCAGCAAATCCTCCTCCTACAATTACAAAAGTCAAGAGGCTTTCTCTTTTATTTTTTTCATCTGAGTTTAAATTATTATTATAATCATAAGGCTGTCGTCGTAACACCAGTTCTGCCTGTTCTAACTTATGTATGACATGATTTCTTATGACTATTGCATCATTCCAAGTCTTTATAGTAAATGCGTGTTCCTCGATATCGGCCATACCAAAAAATTTAGTTTCACTTCCTAAGGCTATGACAAGATAATCATAGGATAGTTTGTCTTTCTGCTCTTCTTCATCTCTTTTTACTTTAGATAAAACGGACGGATCAGTGTAAACAGGTTCTTCTCTGTCAATTATAGTAGTGCCACTCGTAGCAGCAATAGACGTAAAAGAAGTAAAAGTAGGAGATTCAATAGTAATTTGTCTATTCTTCAAATCGATTGACTCTACTCTAGCAGCATAGAATTTAGCTCTGTTGCAAAAAGCTCTAATAGGAGTAACAATATGTCTTGTTTCTATCATTCCGGATGCTACTTCATGTAGCATTGGAGTAAAAAGAAAGAAGTTATCTTTACTTACCATCGTAATATCAACACTAACATCATTTTGAAATCTATCTTGAAGTCTTCTTAATACCTCTACACCTGCAAATCCTCCTCCTAGAATAAGGATCCTTTTTGGATGTATTGGTCTACTACCATGAACAAGCTCTAGATGGTGTTGCAGAGAATCAACCCTTGAGAAGGAAATATCACATTTAGGGCACCTGTATCTAGCACCAAATTTTCTCGAGAGAAATGATGAAAACAGTCCAAGTGTAATTCCGAAAACTAGATTAATTATAAGAGAGTTTGTGATGGCTCTTAATTGGTTTATGATAATTTGATTTGAAGATATTGAAGGCTTACTAACCATAGGTTGAGAACTTTCCATTGCAGCAGGAGGTGATGTATCAGTTGTCGTTGCTGTTGTAATGTTACTACCAATTGTGCGTGAAAATTCAGGTCCTAATACAAATTCCTGAACTGGTATAGCAAAAATAACAAATACTAACGACCCTACAAAGAGTCCGTATTTTAACCCATTTGATGGCTTGCTTATGTTTAGGATATTTGTCTTGTATAGAAATAGCCCTGCTATTATACCAATACATGTTGCAGTAAGAACATGGAGCATAAATCCTGCAATGATGACTGATGTAACATTAGAATAAACACCGGCAATATGACCAAAGACTATCCATGTAAGATAATACGAAGATCCTTCCTCAATTGCAAAGACTGTTATAGGAATAACATAAACTATGGCTCCCATAAGGGCTCCTGC
>JAREAI010000044.1:0-20666 GCA_029240435.1 Nitrososphaeraceae archaeon
TTGTGAATGGGCGGATTCATATGGTTGTGAAGCCAATCTCCATATTCGAAGTGGTAGAGCATCGATTGGCCCAGAAAATCCTGTAAAGAATAAACTTGTCCCAAGTATGGTCATTATAAGCGGAGCTGTTTCACCTGCAATTCTGGATATAGCCAACACAATACCTGTGAGGATACCACTTTTGGCGCTTTTCATAGTTATATACAATGTAATTTTCCATTTTGGAATTCCTAGAGAGTAAGCAGCCTCACGTATTGAATTGGGAACGATCTTAAAAGATTCTTCAGTAACTCTGACTACGATGGGTATCATAATTATTGATAAAGCAAAAGCGCCTGCCCAAACTGAAAATGAGCCAAGTAGAAGAACTAATGTTACGTATCCAACTATTCCCATTACTATTGAGGGTAAACCTGTCAGAACATCATTGAAAAACCTGACTGCAGAAGGAAATATTCCATTACCAGCATATTCTGAAAGGTAAATACCCGAAAGTATCCCTACTGGTGCTCCAATTAATGACGCCAATCCAACTACAATTAATGTTCCCTGAATGGCAGGAGCAATACCCCCATGCCCTAGAAAAAAAGATCCTGGCGGCTGGGTAAGAAATTCTATACTGATAGCTGAAATACCATTCTTTACTACTTCAAATAGAATACTTCCTAAAGGAATAAGAGCAGAAATAACACAGACTATTGCAAAAGCAGACATAATTCTGTCAATCAATTTTTTCTTTGAAGACTGTCTTGACATGATATCTTGAATTCTTTGTCTGTTGTTCTCTTGTCTTGATTCTTTTTGCTGCATTATTATTCTCTCACTCCTGGGCTAACTTTTGTGATTTTTGAAACAAGCAAACGTGCGCCAATGTTGATTACTATTGTCAGAATCAAGAGAACAGCTCCAAGGCCCATTAAAGCAGAAATATGTAGCTCCGATGACGCTTCATTGAATTCATTTGCAATTAAACTGGATAATGTTTGACTTTGATCAAAAAGGGAGGAAGGAATAGCGGCTATTCCTACTACATTTCCAATGATCATTGTAACAAGTATAGTTTCACCAACAGCTCTACCTAATCCAAGGATTGCGGCTCCTAATAATCCCGACTTTGCATATGGAAATATAGCGACTCTCACAGTCTCCCATCTTGTGGCCCCCAAACTATATGCAGCCTCTCTTTGAGAATTTGGTACTGCTTTTATTATCTCACGTGAAACAGATGACACAATAGGAATAATCATTATTGCAAGAACTATTCCTGCTGTGAACACATCTAAGCCAAATGGAGTTTGAGCAAAGAATGGAATTGATTCTCCAAAAGCGTTATGCAAAGGCATCTCGATTAAATCTCTAATCCAGAACCTAAAAACAAATAGTGCCCATAAGCCGTAAATAATACTTGGAACTGCTGCTAATAATTCTATAATAAAAGATAATGGCGTACTTAACCTGCGCGGTGCCATCTCGGAAATAAATACAGCTATTCCCAAACTTACAGGAACTCCAATAATCATTGCTATCGCTGAACTGATTACTGTCCCAATGATATATGGCAGAGCACCATATGATTCGCGGCCTTCTACTGGATTCCAATCGGTACCAGTAAGAAAACCAAAACCTTCGAGTGAAAATATCTCTTTAGACCCTTCGCCAACTGAAAACGCTATAATCGCTAACATGAATAAAGTATAACCGGCGGCTGCTACTGCTACGATATGAAAAATCCTATCTCCTTTGTGTTTTCCTTGCAATAAAGATGAATACAAAATTCTTCTCTTTTGTTCCTTAGATTCTATGTTAATACAACAAACACCTCTAAAATATCACAAATGGATCTTTTCATACAACGTTATATGTATATTGATAGCATAAAAGCTAAAATATTTTTGCATTAAAAAGGAAAAGGAGGTAATTGCTTGAACAAATGTACTCTTGCACCAAGTGTTCAAGGCTGCGCGCCAACTGATGTGGTTAATGGCTTTCCCTGAAATGTTAATGACTTCAATGTTTCTTGATTGAGATTGACAACTTCTGCAGGTAATGGCACATATGCTAGATCATCAGCTGATTGTTGCCCGTCTGTAATAGCCCATGACATAAAATCAACTAAGGCTTGTCCCTTTGCTTGATCAATGTTTGGATTTGTACTCAACTCTTTGAATAAAAGCAGATATGAGAAGCTTGCGACAGGGTATGAGTTTGTGCCAGGCGCATTGACAACTGAGACATGTTCCCATGAAGCATCACCTTTTGGTAAACTTTGTGATGTTGCTGCCGCTGCTGCCTTAGTAGAATCTAGTGTCGGTTCTATGAAATTACCTGCTTGATTTTGTATATAAGCGTATGGCATTTGAGTAGTCAATGCATAAGCTAGTTCTACATATCCAATTGTGTTAGGAGAACCCCTAATTGCATTGGCAACACCTTCATTACCTGGACCGCCTATTCCAACTGGCCATTGTACAGATTTTCCTTTTCCTATCTGCTGATTCCATGTTGTACTGATATTAGAAAGATAATCCGTCCAAACATAAGTTGTACCTGAACCATCTGATCTATGTACCACTATAATATCTTCAGCGGGTAATGATACATCAGTATTAAGCGATTGGATTGCAGGATCATTCCATTTTGTTATTTTACCCAAAAATATATCTGCAAGAACTGGGCCTGTAAGTTTTAATCCCTTATTTGGCATACTGGGTATGTTATAGGCTGCAACTACTGAACCAATTGTTTCAGGTATATGCACTGCACCAGGAGCACTTCGCATTTCTGACGCAGTGAGGGGAGCATCAGAAGCACCGAAGTCTACTGTTTTTTCAGTAAACTGTTTAACACCTCCACCGCTACCTATTGATTGATAGTTTATGTTTACATTTGGCTTAATGTTTTTGTAATCAACTCGCCAGGTATCGATTAGAGGAAAAGGAAACGTTGCTCCTGCTCCGTTGATAGTTATTTGACCTTGTGCATAGGCTTTCAACGGCATAATGGTAGGCATAATTGCTGCCGAAAATATGCCTGCAACAAGCATTATCAATAGTATAGGCTTTGTTAATTGGTTATCCACAAACGTATACAGAAAACACATGAACTAATTAGTAACGCATATAATTCATATAGTCTACATAGGTCTATCTAGTTTAGGGTTAATTTCTTCAAAATATATACATTTATTTTTAGTAATAAAGTATCCAAAATTAGTAAATAATAGGAATAGGCACTTGAATATAGGTTTGATATAACTTTTTAATTTTTGGATTTAGATTCCATTTAATCAAAATTATCAAATAATAGACATTTAATTCTCAACCATAAAAAGAGAAGTACAACTCGAGTGATGCTAATATTATGCGCAAGTAACCGCCAAAGTAAATGATAGATTTGCATTGAACAACAAAGGCAAAATAAAAAGGAAGGAAATTAGACAGTCTTTATGAGCTTACGGAAATGATCCTTGTTGTTTGCAATTTCCTTATTCCATTTATCTTCAGTGTAGCCATGAACTTCTATACCATGCTTCTTGGCATTTTGTAATACTTCTTCTTCTGTTTCTCCATACATTGTATGAGTGCAGACTGGATCGCCTGCATCTTTACAGTTTATGCTTAATGTCATTTCAAATCTATAATAAATTAAGAGTTAAATGCATTTCCTTTTAAGACCTGGATAGTTGATACATTATTATTGTTATTAATCCAAGTTTGCTATTTTCAATATTCATTATTTTCGTTAGAACATCGGTGATAACAACTCATATCAAATTTAGATGCATTTGTCATCTCCATATATATATATATAACAACATATGAGGGACATTAATCTGGTAAATATTAATCACTTCTACATACCTTCCAACAAACACTCATTTATTAAAAGTTAAATTAACCTCTATCTACAAACTTTATACGATTTAGGTATTTGAAATTGAGCAATCTAGTACGTGAGGAGGAACTGGGGCAGTGGAGAAGGACACATTATTCCGCTGAAATCAATTCTTCTCTTGATAATAAAGAAGTAATAATTATGGGTTGGGTCTCAAGTATCCGTGATCATGGCAATATTTTGTTTATTATGATAAGAGATAGATACGGAGATGTTCAAGTTATTGCAAAGAAAAGTGAATGTACAGACGAATTGTTAGAACAGATACGTCAGATAAAAGAACATACAACACTTGCAGTACGAGGAACAATCCGATCCCAACGAAAAGCACCTAGCGGCGCTGAAGTTATTCCGTTAGAATTGAAGGTATTTTCTATAGCCAAGAAAGCTGCGCCTTTCATGGTTCAAGATAAAACATCAGTAGGTATTGATACAAGGTTAGATTTGAGGGCACTAGACCTCCGTAGAAATATTCTACAGAGCATTTTCCATATCCGTCATGCCACTCTGGATGCGATCAGAGAGATTCTTGTAAGAGAAGGATTTATTGAGGTAAATACACCAAAGATGATTTCTACTGCTACGGAAGGAGGTGCAGCTCTGTTTCCAATATTTTACTATGACCGAGAAGCATTTCTTGCACAAAGCCCTCAGTTATATAAGGAACAACTGACCATGGCATTTGAAAATGTATTTGAAATAGGTCCAATTTTCAGAGCTGAACCATCTCGTACTAACAGACATCTGTCAGAAGCGATATCTATTGATGTTGAAAAAGCATTTGTAGATTACATAGATATGATGGAATTGCTGGAGAGAATAATTTTGCATATAATCACTTCCATTAAAGAAAAGAAAAAAAATGATCTACAATACCTTGATCTTCAATTGCCAAATTTTGAAATGCCATTTCCAAAATTTTCTTATTCAACTATAATAGAAATGCTACAGAGTATAGGAGAACGGATCAGGTGGGGAGATGATCTAACTCCTCAGATGATGAAAAACTTATCAGATGAAAGGATGAATGATTTTTACTTTATCACTGATTGGCCTACTTCTTTAAAGCCCTTTTACGTAAAACCAAAATATATAGAACGTCAAGAGATCTCCGAATCCTTTGATCTCATGTATGGATCATTAGAATTGTCATCTGGTAGTACTAGAATAAATAGAAAAGATGAATTATTACAAAGAATGAAAATGCAGGGACTGAATACAAAGGCATTCGATTATCATCTCCGGCTATTTGATTATGGAGTTCCACCTCATGCAGGATTTGGTGTAGGTTTAGAACGTCTACTCATGGCTATCACAAGAATAGACAATATACGCGATCTAACTTTATACCCTCGCGATATAGACAGGTTGGTACCATAAGAAAAAAATGGAGCATTTTGGCATGGTATCTAAAGAAGAGATCAAACATCTTGGGCTGCTTTCAAAATTAGAATTAACAGATGAGGAACTTCGAAAATATGAATCACAGATCGAAGAAATAATTAGGTATTTAGATGTATTAGACAGAATATCTTTAGATGAAATTGAACCAGTTCAATCAACAATAAAGTTTTCTGAATTGAGAAAAGATAATGTGGAGACGTTCCAAGGTGATGCATTAAAAAATGTAAAGTATAGAAAAGATGCATTTATAAAAGGTCCGAGGATGTCTTGAATGGCAAACCTGTGTCATCTTAACTCTGGTCAAATTACTTTAGGTATTAAAAATGGAGATTTTTCTGCAGAAGAATATGTTTCCCAGATTCTTGAACGAATAGAAAAAATCGACAGTAAAATTAATGCCTTTATCACTGTAGATAAGGAAGGCGCGCTGGAAAAAGCACGACTGATAGATAGAAGAATTCGCAATGGAGAGCAAAAGATAGGTCCACTTGCAGGTGTTACCGTAGGAATAAAAGACAATATATCCACAAGTGGTTTGAAAACAACATGTGCTTCGAAAATATTAGAAGATTATGTTCCTCCCTATGATGCTACTGCAGTCAGAAGATTGAAAGAAAGTGATGCAATCATAATTGGAAAATTAAACCTTGATGAATTTGCAATGGGTTCTACTACCGAATATAGCAAGAATGGACCAACTCACAATCCGTGGAATATTGATTATGTGGCTGGAGGTTCTTCTGGTGGGAGTGCTGCAAGCGTTGCAGCATTGGAATGCGCTATATCGTTGGGATCGGATACTGGCGGTTCGATAAGATGTCCTGCTAGTTTTTGCTCCGTAGTAGGTCTAAAACCAACCTATGGTAGTGTTAGTAGATATGGGCTTGTCTCTTATGCTAACAGTTTAGAACAGATTGGTCCTATCGGTAAGACAGTTTCTGATGCGGTAATGGTTATGAATGAAATTACAGGTAAGGATAATAGAGATCATACTACTTTAGAGCAGGTACCAAAATATACTCTCAATCCTACAAAAAAAAATATACGGGTTGGATTAGTGAAAGAATTAGTTGAAGGTGCCGAACCAGAAATTTCAAGATGCATCTATACTGCTATGGATTTATTCTCCAGTTTGGACTTTAAATGTGAAGAGATTTCTATGAATTCTATTGAATATTCTCTATCCTCATATTATACAATAGCGACGGCTGAAGCTAGTAGTAATCTTGCTAGATATGATAATATTCGATATGGGTTCGATTTAAGTCCTGACGGATACGAGTGGAATATGTATTTTTCAAAAGTTCGAAGTAACTTTGGCCAAGAGGTAAAAAGGCGAATCATCATTGGATCTTATGTTCTTTCAGCAGGATATTATGGAAAATATTATCTGAAAGCCCAAAAGGTAAGATCGTTATTAAAACAAGAATTGAAATCATTATTTGAAAAGTATGACATTTTGATAGCACCTACTATGCCTCTTCTGCCATTCAAATTTGGTGATAAGATAGATGATCCATTAAAGATGTATTTGATTGACATCGACACAGTAATCGCTAATCTTTGCGGAATACCTGCCATATCAGTACCAGCTGGATTTAGCAATGATCTTCCTATAGGCCTGCAAATAATGGCAAATGAATTACAGGAGCAAACAATGCTTGATGCAGCATTAATTTTTGAAAGTGCAACTAATAATATTCAAAGGAGTCCTGACCTATAAAATGGTATTGGCAGTAAATATCGGTCTAGAAATCCATTGCCAATTAACAGCTCTTCGGAGCAAATTATTTTGTTCATGCCATTCTGATTACAGGGGAAAGAAACCCAACAATAATGTGTGTCCAATTTGCTCTGGACTTCCTGGAAGTCTTCCACTTTTAAATCAAAGAGCTGTAGAACTTGCAGGCATGGTTTCGCTTGCTCTAGGTTGTACAGTTCCAGATAAGATAAGGTTCTATAGAAAAAACTATTTTTATCCTGATCTTCCAAAAAACTTTCAGCTGAGCCAATATAACTTCTATGGAATCAGTAGTATAGGTGTAGATGGAAAACTAGACTATACTGGATCAAAAAAAACTTATATTCGAAGAGTTCAGCTTGAAGAAGACCCAGGAAGATTGGTTTATGAAACTGGTACTAGCGATACAAATTTCTACACTCTTATAGATTACAATAGAGCAGGGGTCGCTCTAATTGAAATTGTTACAGAACCGGACTTTACCGATCCAAGAGATGTAAGGATTTTTTTGAATAAAATTAGTTCTATCATAGAACATTTAGGAATATGTGATACGAAACTTGAAGGTTCAGTTAGATGCGACGCTAATGTTTCAATAGAAGGTAAGAAAAAAGTTGAAATTAAAAATGTTAACTCCTTTAAAGATGTAGAGAAAGCTCTTACTTATGAAATCACTAGACAGAAAACTATGTCCATACATGATATAGAGATAAAAGCAGAAACACGACATTGGGATGATTTAAGAAAAATAACTAAACAGGCGAGGACAAAAGAGGAAGAACAGGATTATCGATACTTTCCTGAACCTGATATACCTACAATCGTCTTGGGAAATGAATTTGTATCATCACTCAAAGTTAATATGCCAGAATTACCTGAAGAGAGAAAAGTTCGCTTCATTACTGATTATAAACTTTCAGAACATGTAGCACAAGTGCTAATTGATAACAAAGAGATTTCTGACTTTTTTGAAGTCTCGGTAAAGATTTATTCGTCACCAAAAGAGATTGCTAATTGGATTGTTACTGATCTAATGGGATTCATAGATGATTCAGAGCAAAAAGGATCTATTTTTTCTGGATTGAAAATTGAAGCAAAACATGTCGCGGATTTGGCTAGACTAGTAGATCAAAATATTATTAATAGAAGCACTGCAAAAACGATCCTTGGACAGATAATAAAGACTGGCGAAATGCCATCACAACTGGCAGCGAACATTAATGCGTCAAAGATAGATGATGCTGGAGTTATCGCTGAAGCTGTAGAATCAATATTTGTGCGTGAAAAATCAGCTGTTATAGATGCAAAGACTAACCCAAATGTCGCTAATTTCTTGCTTGGTAAGGTTATGCAATTAACAAAAGGAAAAGCAGATCCAAAAATTGCACTTAATTTAATCACTACTAAATTGACTGAATCAAACTAGTTCTTCTTCTTTTTTCATCACTTTTGGCATTAATGGTGTTGAGCAATATGTTTTGTCATGTCATTGTCTGTTGTTCTAACTGCTGTACAACCATAGGCAAGAAAGCACCAACATCTGTCACAATTCCTATTGCCTGAGTAGTTCCTCTATCAAGAAGTTTTGTCACTACCGGCTGACTTATGTCAACGGCAACAACCTTAACTGTTGCCGGAAGCATGTTACCTACAGCAATTGAATGTAACATAGTCGATAGCATTAAGACCATTTTAGTGTCTTTTAGCACTTGTTTGTATTTTCGTTGTGCTTCGACAACATCAGTCACAACATCAGGAATAGGTCCATCATCTCTAATTGACCCTGCTAATACAAATGGAATGTCATTGATAATACATTCATACATTATACCTTTTACTAAGACTTTTTTTTCAACCATTGTTCTTAATGATCCGAATTTAAAAACTTCATTTATCGCACGCATGTGGTTTCTATGTCCTCTTACTGCAAGAGTTCCATCATTGACTTGCATACCTAATGACGTTCCCATTAAGGAATTCTCTATATCATGAACTGCAAGAGCATTGCCTGCCAGTAATCCATGTATATAACCCATTCTAATTAATTTGGCAAGAGCTTCTGAAGCACCCGAATGAACAACCACAGGCCCAGCAACCACCGCTATTTTTCCTTCTGACTCTTTAATCTTATAGATATCATTAGCAACCTTTCGAGCAATTTGCTGTGTAGGCCGCTCACTTGAACTGCTACTACTCATAAATTGAAAAATGTCTACACCTTCCCGCGGCCGTTCGTGTGGAATTATTCTTACTCCTCGCTCTCCGACCACTATGCTGTCTCCTTTTTTCACATCACGAATCATTTTACATTCTGCTCTCATTTTTTGTCTGTCTAATACTATACATTTGTCCATCATCATATTATCAACATCGATCCATGAACTATTGTAGAATACTTGTGTCGCATTATTGGTAGTGCTGTAAAAGCTATCCGGCATCACCATATCTTTTACAGATGGTTCAAGCATTACTTGCTGAACAGATATGGGTTGTGCTCCCTCTCTATAGACTGATTCTAGTAATTCATCTAGATGCTGCTGGTTTGTGCCTCGAACTAAAAGGCGAGCATAGCTTGGATCTCCCTTTTTCTTTCCTACGCTAAATTCAAGAACATGAAAATCACCCTTAAGATCCATGACTTTATCAAAAATTTTTGTCAGTATCATCGAATCAATAAGATGTCCCTTTACTTCAATTTCTTGTTCATATTTTCCGATCAAGCGCTAAAACAAATCAATATACAGATATACAGACATTAAAATTTTAATAATATCATCATAATCAACAACAACAATAATTGTCTTGTTACTAAAGATTTTCTATATTTCTCCATCCGTATATATATATAGAGAGAGAGACGCCACTTGATGTGGTTGTCGTAAAATATGCAGATCCATCAAGAAAACTAAAACTTTGTGAGTAATTATATATCCCTATTATTTTACTAGTATTTGCATTTGCATTTGCTCTGATTTCAACCGAAGCTGGATCTTGATTTTCACTCACACTGGCATTAGGATATTTCTTAACATCGTAATGCATAGTTTTCTCTAAAAGTAACAACTGAAATGGTATTTTAATAAAGATTCTGTTGTTTGTTTACATTTGATGTCTTTATCTAAAATAGAGCGTTTGATTGTATTAACTGCTATTAGAATGATCTTTTCTGTTTCAATGAACCATCGTTACCAGCAAAATAATAATAATAACAATAATACGTTACCTTCATAATCATTGTCGTTGTCGTAACATTAATAGATTGAATTATGGAAACTCAGATATATCTTTGATAATCTTAAAGCTTTGGTAACACCTACCACATGTTTGAACATATTCTTGATATGTATGTAGAGATTGTATGTTCTATCCTATGTTTATATTAAAAAGATGTTGTCCAGTCTTTCATATCTAAATATACATTATATTGGAAGCGACAGCTTACCAAAATATTCTTTCATATCGTGTTCCATCTTAATTTTTGCAATGATCTCGTCTTTTTGTTCCTCTGTAAACCATTGGGCAATAGATTTTGCTATACCATTTTTGTCACAAAAAGCTATCATATATCCATTTGTTTCTTTTATTACCGCAAAGAGATTTTCTTCTCCAACTGGCTCCCATTTATTGTCCTTATTGTCTTTTAAGGCAAGAGCAGGCATAGCATAACCAGTATATGTTGTCAAAAGCTCTTTAGCTGCTTTTACACGCCTCTCACCTATCTTTAAAGCCGAAAAGTACTGCATTATATTAGTATTCTTAAAGGGATTTGCTTTAAAGCGTTTAGGTCCATCAAATTATATATTCTGTTTCTCATCATCTGCATGCCGTTTAACAGAATTAAAAAACTGAGCAAGTAATTTGTTAGAATAACCTTCCTTAGCATACTGGTTGGCCTGTAATAGCATCTCAAACTTGTCTATCCTATGGACGAGTTGAGCAACGTCTGTCTTATTTTGCAAATACTCATGCCATATTTTTTTATAATTTGGACGAATATTAGAAGGTATACAATATAAAATATAATTCATGGCTTTTTTTTCTTTTAATATCTTTTGCTTTTTTGAAATTTCGCCTGGCATATAATCTCCTATTATGGATTCCGCAAGATCATGGAGAATCACCATTTTCATGACTCGCTCTGTGTCTAATCGAAGTATATCCGATAAAACCATGCTTACTGCACACATAGAGAATGTATGATCTGCTACAGATTCAGGATTCTGTACTTTAACTTTTGAAATCCAACCTGCTCTTTTAACATATTTAAGTCGTAGAACATATTGAAAAAATTGAGTTAGATCCTTTTGTTTTCTTAATATTTTCAAATGTTGCGCCTTCCTGCTAACCCGCATGAATATCTAGATATATATTCTATCTACATCTTGTGAACTTCTATCTATTATTTTTAAGCTAGAATGATAAATGGCCTATTATAACTGAATTTTCACATAGATAATAATAATAGAGTAAGGTTTGCTTTTGATTTTTACGCCTTGATCATCAAGAGCAGCAATGTTACCATCGATATGGATTGCAACTGCAAAGAAATATTCGACTTGAGTGTATACCTACCTAATGTTTCGCAGAAACAATTTTTTTACATATTCATGTTATACGACAAACGCCCTTCTAAATGAATAATGCAAGGAATTAAAATTGTTTAGTATCTTCACAATAAGAGAAGGCATATGCATAAGCTTCCTAGTGGAAGATAGAGTCAGAATCATATATCTAATTCATGTAATATTGTTGGAGCATGGAGTTCTATGTCAAGTCGAGTTATGATATCTTGAAATTGGAAGTATTATTATTATCGTATCACTCGAAGCAATTGATTGGTCATAAGAAGAAAAGAAATAGAAAGTCGACAGAAATAATAAAAAAGGAAATTATAAGCATTAATGAATTTATATTTATCTCTTTTACATGAAGGCTTGAAGGAACAATAAGATACGTATCTGTTAATTCAAACCCATGTCATCAAAATGATGTTCAAATTATAAGCATCTTTATGTTCTATCTTCTATTTTAATAAATTTTATCATTTGGTTTTTAATATTGTTGTCAGCCATCAAAAATTTTCTTCTAGATGGAAGTCAAAGAATAATTTGGTCAATCAGTAAAAGACACAGATACCATAAAAAAGATAGGCTACAGTATTGTTCACCCTTATCTGGAATCACCAAATGCTGATGCCTCTCCACTAACTGCTGAAAACTGCTCATCAATTATGGTCAAATTGGCGAGTGCCTCTGTAGTGTTGCCGTTCTCTATTGCCTGACGGGTGCTATTAAGATTAGACCGTATTTCCTTTATCTGTTCACCATTTAATGTTATCAATGAGAATGTTTCATCTTCAGTATCATTAAGTTCAGCGATCTGGCCTCCACCTTCATTTGTTTGAGCAAATATTAGAGGAAATGCAACAGCTAAAGTCCCTATTACTGTTATCAGTGATAAGGTTATTATCACAAGTCCCAACATGCCAAACTTATTATTTCGCATATGTGCCAAACTACATGAAGAGCTGCTAGATAATATACTTTTTATTAAAAATAAAAAAGTAATTTAACCTAATTAATTGATCAATTGTGTTTAGAAGTTTTCTTAGTGGTATCAAAAATAATTTGTGCGTATACACTTCTATTCCCAGTATTACAGCAATCTTTCTAAGGTGGGATTTAAGTATGGTGTAGATTGTAAATGCTGCATCTAACAACATCTCTTCTAAGCCGAAGCAATATCCAGTATTTGAACGGGAGAATTCATGGTAATATATAATCCTCATTTATGTTTATAACAGTCTATCTCATATCATTGAGGAATTATTTTTGAATATAATCTAGTGGATCTAATCCGCTCTAAATACTATTCTCGAAGTATAGCTTTTAATTGTGTGATTTTCCTTAAGTCAATTAACTTTTTTCATCATTGATTGCCTTATTATTATCGATTCTAGAGCTAGTGCTTTTTGGCAAAAAATAATATATAGTTTTTATTAAAATTAAGAATTTGTGATTCTTGTTGCTCTGCTGATACATTTAAACTACATCTAGAATAATTAATGAATAATATTATTCTTCATAACCAAGTATTGAGAAAGCATCAGTCAACGCTGGATAACTAAAAGAGTAAGACAAAAACCATGAAAGAATTTGGATTTACTAATGAAAAATAGTAGGAGCATAGTATACTAGCAACAGTTATAACAATTCTTCATCTATTATTTCAATCTTATCAACATATTGTTGGCAGTGGCATCCTATGATCAGGCATTTTCCAACTAGCATCAATGATTTCATAGTATCAAAATTATTCTTAAATTCATGGGCTAAATGAGTATGATGACACTTAACACAATTCATTCATATAGTATTGTTTATCAGCTATATATGATCTTGGTAATAATCAAATAGGAGATCTTAGACAGAGCGGAATTATAGAAGTAATATTGGAAAAGACAGTCATACACAGAAGCAGACTGCAAGCATAATCTGATGAGAGTAGGTTCAGCTTCTGTGACGACGCTCTTATGGATACAAGTACTTTTAATATTAATAGGAAAATTAGTATCCTAGAAAGATAATACGACTGTTGACGGACGGCCATAAAAATAATTTGTTCTGCAAACAGTCCCTAAACTCCAGCATCTAAAAGAAATAATAAATTGGAGTAGCTTGGATGAGCAGTATTACTTTCAATGATATTTTAAAAATAACATTATAGCGAATTCATAAGTATAAGCATCCTTGTAGCTGATAGAACAAGATTTTAATTTCTCTATTACATTTAGGTCTCTGTTAGCCGTATACATATTGAAGTCATTATGGATAATATGAATATCACTGCTGCTTATTTTCCTACTCTAAACAGCATATAATGCTGCTCATTTTCCAGAAGAAAACGATTGGTTAGCGTTATATGCCTATACTCAGTTACAGATTAGCAATAAATCCCAAAGGTCATAGTCTTTACCAATTGGACCTAGTTAGATATTTTTGATGAATTTACTATTCTTTATATATTGACAAACTTGTAAATGAAGTCTGAACCGTTATGGCGTCTGACAAACAAAGCTTTCAAAACTCTATATTAGTAGTTGACGATGAATTTGACATTGTTACTCTTATTAAACGATCTCTGCAAAATCATGGCTTCGATACCTTGGGCTTTACAGACCCATTAATAGCATTAGAACATTTTCAAAATAATTCTAAAAGTTTTGTTATGGTTATATCGGATATCAGGATGCCGTCAATGAATGGCTATGAATTCATAAGGAAGATCAAAGCAATACATCCAACAATTAAAACCATCTTAATATCAGCATTTGAAATCAATAAAAATGAGTTTTCTAAAGTTATGCCATCTGTTAAGATAGACGGCTTTATAGCAAAACCCATATCACTAAAAGAGTTAGTAAATATCGTTGAAAAGATCCTAAAAAAGAAGAAGAGAAAGGCGAAAAACATTAGAAAAAATACCTCTGCTTCCTTAAGGAAAAATCTATAACCATTTTTTGCAGTTAGTAAGATAATGTTCTTGAAAAGACCAACTCTTACTCTGGATTAGAAACCTTCATGACTTTGAGAGCTCCAGCACTAAACTGAAACTAATAAATGCTCTCTCTCAAGGGCCAATTATCCGCTGACGGTGTATCAGATAAGGCACATGCAAAATCATACCAACCTGTGTTATTCTCTTTGATGAATATTGTAGAATCTCAGAAACTATAGTCAAAATGCAAGTAGTACACAACTGAACACATAGATTTTTGCTACAATAAGTAACGTAACTAAGAAGATATCTGATGCATTATTGTCAAGATTTCTTGTTTATTATTTGCACAAATACTCTATGATGTATATCAATTTGTAATATCAAATGAAATTGTTAACAGATTATAAACATGTCAAAAAAACACAACCAAAGCAAAAATCAAGCACGTATTGAAGAAGATGCACCAATTCAAAACATTAGAATGCGATTAAATATTTCATACAATGGCCAGAAACCACACAGACGTACAATTATTGGTCAGAAGTACAGTGAGTAACAAGGAAGGAAGAGAGTAGACCTTCAGTTTATAGTGATTATTATAATAATTATATAAGATCATAGATAAAAAAGGCAAATAACTAGTATCCTTTTTATGCTATTAAGTTATTCTTAAAATGTGGAAGAAGAAGAAGGAGGAGGAAGAGTAGGAGACAAGGATCAAAATCGTATAGTATGTGACTATTGTGGTAAAGAATTTGACAGTACTGATAAATTTAGGATACATATAGATCAGATGCACAGTAGCAGTGATTTATTTCACTAAATTAAAAGTAATTTTGATATTATCCTAATCATAAAAGGAAAGATTGTTAATCTTTGATGACGGTTTGCTCCAGAGTTTAATGGTATTATCTTATGATACGCATATTTTCTAAAGAATCCTTCAATTAGCTAACTTGCAAATTTTCCATACGTACTAAAAGTATTGTCTTTCTATTTTCTATTCTTTTCTTATTAATTTGCTACAAAAGAGTAATTCATAGTAGCATATTCCACCTACTACTAGCAGTTATCTGCATTTATCATCATCATCACAAAACTAGTGATGTTGTATGCTTTACTTGATCTCCTTCTTTATACATTTTCTTGTTGTAATATCTTAGATTATACAATACTATTTTCTAACGCTGTAGAAGATGTGGTTTGATTTTGTTAATGCCGTCAAGATTAATGGAGCTCGTAGCGCTAGTGCTATATTAATCTAAAATGTAGATTATTATTAATAACAAACACGAGAACTAAAGGTTTTCTCAATACTCTTTTTAATAACAGGAACTAGTTCATAGCGATATAATAAGTCTGTTTGTTTTATCTAATGCTTTTATTCTACTATTATATGCTAAAGGTCAAGATTGACAAGCCATCGAAGAGATTGTTAAGAACAAAAAGATTGAAAGCAGAAGTATTCTTTTCTAGGATTGATGTATTTATTTTTTATATACTCATAAACCAAAAAAATAAACGTAGGTTTCTTTCTGTATATACATAATCATAGCAAATCTTACGATCATCTTCTTTTACTTGTCATCACGTGTTAGAGTTATTAGTGTATCTGGAGGATAAAGTTCCATTTTCTCTTTGATTTGCTTGGATGTAATCCTCTCCAATACAGTCATAGACATCAAAATTGCACCAAGCAATATCATTTTTAATACCGACATTCTCACACCATGCAATGTATTTTCTTCTTTCTGTCAAGCTATTGTATTATCAGCTTTCAACTAAGGTTCATAATATTTCAAGAAAGTTTCTGTAATAAAATCGATATCATGTACAGATTTTGCCATACGTCCAATTCTAACACAACTTCTGATATCTCCAGACTTTATCCTTTTCCATACTGCATTAGCTGTGGCTTTTGCAATTTCTTCATTGATATTCTGACGCTTAAGTACTTTCACAGTAATCTCATAAAATTGCTCGTATGTGTATGGTTTGAATTTTATTGGAAAAAATCTGGATTTTAATGGTCGAGTAATATTCGTTATATTATTACTACTTGCGAATACCCATGTCTTCATCTGTATTGTTCTTGTCTTTCCATGTTTTGTTTCTGAAACTATTCCTGTCTCCATTAGATTAAGCAAGAAGGTTTGGTCTTTAGTTGACATTTTATCAATTTCATCTATCAGTAGATACTTTGGTTCATTGTTAAAGATATAATCAATCATCCCTGCTTTTGTACTGTTACCACCATCTGTAAAATAAGAATTTTGTAATTGTGTTAAAGTCCTCATAAATAGTGTCTTAGCTGATGCTGGTGGACCAATAAGCAGTATATGAACTGGGTCATTTGCATTTATAGCCATTCTAAATAATCGCTTGATATCGTCATAACCAATAATATCTTCGAAAAGTTTGTCTTTTTCTTCTTGTTGTTTTTCTGATAGTTTTTTGTTATTACTATTATTACTATTACTATTATTATTAGCAGTTAATAGGACCACCGTATCTAAGGTAGTAGTAATTGTTTCCTTGGTTTTAGATAACCATTTGCGCAAATTCATTTTTGTATTACCATTTGTAGACTTGATAAAAACAAAAGAAAGGGAATAACTGTCAATTTCCACTAACAAAACAGTGATAGATTGACGACGCTGAGTTATTCTCTCTTAACCAGTATATAATGTGGTATATTAGATATTGTTGCAGGATATGATGTTTTATACTCCCATCCTAGATATAGTAACTTCTTTGCTTGTTCAACGTCTGTAACTGTCGCTATATCTATGATTCGTTTACGTTTGGATATGCTACTAGGTTTATTTTCATTCTGAGCTGCAGCAGCAGTATAATCATTAATATTATTGTTGTTCTGAACAAATTTGTGTTTGTGCTCTAGACCATTTTCATCTATCAGTTTCCATCTAATTTTTCCCGTTACAGGATCTTCTCCTATTTTTTCAAAGGCAATTAGCTGATTAGGAAATCCTGCTGCCTTACATTTGTTGCATTCTTGCATCTTTTTTTGCTGCGGTTTGGATGCTTCCGCTTGAATTGATGTTGTTGACATAGGAACTTAGTATTTTGCAAAATCTCCTAATAATATATGATGAACTATAAGGAGAGGGAGGGTGGAAAAGTGTATTTGCCATGCTCTACTATTCCTTTTTGCTAATAAATCTCACATCTGGAGTTGCTCTGTTATTATAAATATAATAGACAATCACCATTTTTTGTACATTTAATCTTGCAGACTTTATTTTGTCAAGAGGGGGCGCACTAACTATTATCTAAAATTGTGCTGTGGCTTGAAGACATAGATCTTATGAATGTACATAGGAGGAAGGATCCTACTACAACAATTTAATTTGCATTATTATAGAATACATGACGATATATGCCATCAAATTGTATTCTAATATTCAATGAAATAGAGCAAACCCTGAGTTCTCACTAACTGCTTCAAATTGGATGATTAGCGCAATGTTAGACAAATTCTGTGGAGCATCTACGAGGGGTATTTGTTCAATCATAATAAAATACTTTTTCCAATATAATAAATGGATTCTAAATTAGTCTTTAAGAGATAACAAGAAAAATACTGTAGTATCAATCTAAAAAATCACTAATCGTCCTCTGTTTATCTTCTAACGAAGACGGAGGAGAAGTATCGGCATAGATATGTTGTTCTTTTATTTTGTTAGTATTTATCCAATGGATCTCAGGTAAACCAATTATTTTTCTAAACATGCTTGCAGTTGCTGGTCCAAATCCAGCATAGTGATTGTTTGCTGTTACTATTGCAAGGTTGAGTTTCGTATCTTCTTTTTGAACCCTCAAAAGCTGTCGTGACCATTTTCGCATTTCAGAAGTTCTGTCCTTTTGTATTCTTCCAAAGTTTTTCTCCTGTATGGTTCTATCTCCAATGAATCTTATATACAAAAAATCTGAAGTAACTATAGGAGGTATACGTATACCTACAAGTTGACTCCATACCATACACAAATTATTATTGGCAAAGAAGTTATATGCCAAATCCTGGAACCAACTATGATTTCTTATTTCTACCGCGTATCTGAATCTTTTATCTAATATAGGTATTATCTCCCTTAGTCTTTGTAATCCCTCAGTTATCTCTAATGATGGAGGCAATTGAATCAATAGAGCGAGAATTTTATCATGCAGAGGTTCCATTGCTTTCAAAAATAGACTTAATTGATTATCTACATTCTTCAGACGTTTTTCATGTGTTATAATCTTTGGAAATTTAGCAGTAAATCTAAAGTTACTAGGAGTTATTTTAGACCAATTTTTAACCGTAAAGATGTTAGGTATGCGATAGAAGGAAGAATCTATCTCTACATAATCAAAAACTTTGGAGTAATATTCTAACCATTTAGAGTTATCCATATTGGAAGGATAGAATGGTCCTTGCCAAGCAGTATAACTCCACCCAGAGCAGCCTACATAGAACTTCAAGGAGTATTACATCATGGATATGTATATCTGTTATAATGAATAAATCTTTATCTAATTACATTAGTCGACTCAAAATTACAACTCAAGACTGTTTTAGAAGAGGAGAGAGAATATAGTTACTTGTGGTCATGTCATCGCTGCATTTTACCATAATCCCATGTAGAAAAGAACTTCGGACTAATTTCAATAACTACAATTTCTCCCTTCTTTGAACGATCTGATATCATTTTTGCTACTGGGTGATCGAGTGTACCAAGGTACTTCATACTAATTCTATCTCCTTGTGGAAGGATTCTATTTGGATCTTCTACTATAGTCGCAATACCTCTACCTTTGACTCCCTTATAGGGAAGATTCTCATCATCTATAGAAAAATAAATACTTGGTTTATTCCGGAGATTTTGAGTTTTCTTGGCTAATTTAGATGTGGTTATTGAGAGTTTTTCTCCATTTTTATCATAGTAAAACCAGACGGGTTGGATATTAGGTTCACCGTGTTCATCGATGGTTGCCATCTGCAAATTCAATTTACTTTCGAGGAATCTCTCGACCTCTTCCCTGGTCATACCAGGAATCTCGGAAGTGGCATTAACGATTTTCATAATACTTCAATGACATACCAACAGAAAAGAGTTTCTTCCTCCTCTTCCTTCTTCTTCCACACAAACTATTCACTTATTGCTTTTGGAAATGTAAATCTGACTCTAGATATAAGTTGATGTATTGCAATTGCAACTACTATACTTTTTCTCCCTTGCAATTTTTTAAAGGACAGTCTTTATAGTATTGCCCATGAGTAAATCAAACGGACCGGAAGTGGAGGACGAGGCTGGAAGTCGAGTGGTGCTTTTCGTCTACCGAACACCAAAAAAGAACCATGATGCGATGATACGAGTCAATAAACAATCTGTTGATCTGTTTAGGAAGTTTGGAGTTCGCTTGGAACCCTTTCAGCTCACTAGTACCGAGGCCATGATGGACTTTACCAACATAGCCAAAGCTGTCTCGGCTAACCAAGACGAGGAGGAGGTTTGGTTGGAGTTACAGTTCTACAGAGATCAAAAGCATCTGGAAAATGTCATGGCGAAGATGGAACATGATGAAATCGGGCCTCAACTTTTCCGAGAGTTTATGGGTTTAGTCACCCCAGGATCCGGCGTCATCATGGGGGATTTCAGCAGCATCAAGCCGTAGACAATTGAAGGAGATCAACATGTAAAGCGATAAAGATGGGGCCGCAAACATCGCAGTGAAGAATTTGGAAACGGCCAGGAAATTCTATGAAGACATGCTCGGCCTGACACAGGTTGGCGCTGAAGACCAGGAACTGATCGTCTTCAGGAACGGAAACTCCACGATCAACATCTATCACTCGCAATACGCCGGAACCAACCAGGCCACGGGAGTGACGTGGGTGGTAGGCGAGAACGTGGAAGATGTCGTGGGGGCGCTCACATATATATTACATTCATAAAAATGAAATTTTGCCATTTATTTACGGATGTCAATAACCTAGACTTTTATCAATTTAGAAAATTTCATCTCTAGTCCACCTTTGGATCTCGTAGATAATTCATAAACTTCGTCTTTTGTAAGTGGAATTAGTGAGATATTATTCTCATCAGAACAAATAGGACATGTATTG
>JAREAI010000275.1:0-4081 GCA_029240435.1 Nitrososphaeraceae archaeon
CTACTAAATTAGCAATAGAATGAGCATCGATTAATTTTGTAAACCTGTCCATCTGAATATGTACCGAGACATTTATCACTTCACCAAAATCTGCTCTAGCAACTGAAATGTTATGAACGCCTTTTACTCCTTTGACATCAAGGGCTGCTGTCTCAATAATCGATTCTAAGGATAGATCAGAGCTCCAGATTGGCTCGAAATGAATTACAATGTTTGGATTACCGCCGATACTCTCGGCAATATTCTTTTCTACTTCTACACTTATCTTGTGGGCATTGTCAAAACTCATATTGGCTCTAAGAATTACTATTACCTCAATGAAAGTTTCTCTTCCAACTCGGCGCATTTTAACATCTTTACATTCTAAAACACCAGTGGTGTTATAGACAGCTTCCTTTACTTTCAAAACCAGCTTTGGTGATATTGCATCTGTCAGATCCATCGCGGATCGATAGGAAAATGTAAAACTTAGGTAAGCAAGAAATCCTCCGAGAACTATAGCTGCAATCGAATCACCATGATTAAATCCAATTGTAACAAGCCACAGGCCTAAGAATACAACCGCTGTAGATAAAAGGTCTGTAAATGCATGATAATAGTCAGCCTTCAAAGTTATGCTCCCAGTCTGTTTTGTCGCACGTTGTAGAAGCACTAATCTAAAGCCATCAATTGACAAGGTATACAAGACAGCGGCGAATCCTAAGAAACCTGGTTTAACAAGTAAACCACCAGCTGAAGCGATTGTAATTCTTGCTAGTGCCTCATAAATAAAAAATATTGCTAATACGAATAATGCTACACCTCCAATAAAACCACCAATGGTTTCTATTTTTCCATGACCGTATGTATGTTCAATATCTCTTGGTTTTAATGCTAACCTGGCCGCAATAAGTAAAATTCCGGTGACTCCAGCATCAAGTAGGGCATGAGCACTGTCGGTAATTAACGATAAACTGTTTGCAATAACTCCTGCACAAAATTCAAAAATAACGACTGAAACTATAGCAATAAGCGATAGTCTCAGGACTTGAATATTGATAGGTTTAGCATTGTTTATTATTGCCTTCTCTACCACTGCTAACAATGAGGCATGTGAAATTGATATTTAGATATTATCTTTTTTCATACTTTCTTATGATTACTATATTAGAACCCACACTATATTATACGATAGCTATCTGACTAAGATACTCATGATATTATCAAAGTTATCTCTAGATTGATCCTGTTTGTAGCTCCTCAATGCTTTGATCATTTTTTCCCTTTCCGGCAGATGTAATAGTTCATTCACTTTTTTTGAAACTAGTCCACTTAGAAATAGTGACTGAGCAGCCGCTGTTACATTGCATGTCTTCCTTTTTGTACTCGAGCTTTCAAAGTCTATAATGTTGGCAGTACTCGCTTGCGATACTATTATATGATGATCTAGACAACTTAATTCACCGTGATCGAGATGTGCTCTATCTAATTTATAGCATTGTTCCATTGTACTGATAACGACATTGCGAACCTGTTCTGGGTTGATATTTTGATGATTTATCCAGTTAATTATGCTCAAACCATCGATGAATTGCATTATTACAAAGTTTTCTGAATAGTCTAGTATGTCAGGACCAACACCAACTGAATTTGCTATTCGATGTAAAGTCACTTCTCTGTCCATCGTTTTCCTGTTTGCATCAGTTCTTCTTATCTTAAGAGCACAAATTGTATTTTTGATCTCAGCTTTTACAACTAGGCTTACACAACCTTTTCCTGCAATAGACATACTTCCAATTTTTGTTCGACCAACAGAGAATATGGAATTGATTCCAAGTGAATATATTTCCTTCAAACGATTAGAATATTCTGTTTCACTAAAATGTGGATATGAAATAATATTGAAAAGTTTTGAGGAATTTATACCAATTCTATCTGAAAATGCGGGGATCCGTGGTGATAAGCTTGTAGATTGCATTCTTTACTAATCCGTCTATTTCTTTCTCATCTCCTGTATAAATTTGAAGTGTCTCTTGTATGTCTTCTATCAATCCCTTAGTAACACCTACATCTTTTTTGTTATCCAAAATTAATTTCACATACTCTTTGGCATTTGTTGTTTTTCTCTTGACCAAACTTTTAACCTTCATTTCATTATCTATCCATATCAGCAGAGATTTTTTGATATTCTCTGAGATGAAACTGGCGGTATCCTTTCTCCGGAAAATATGAGGGCCGGTTCTTGCCATATATGGGGGCAGTGTAATTGCTTCTAATAGAAATACAAATGTGGCATGCCCTTTTTCATCAATATCACCAATGCTTCGAATTACGGTAAAATTAGCAATACATAGTTGTTTTGAAATTGCATTAAGAGTTCTCTTTATCTGTCCCCAAATAATGTCTGGACTGCGCTGGCGATAAATGAATTCTACTATAAGTAAATTTGAATATATCTCCTTAAAAGTGTCGTCGTCGTATCTTTCTTTCTTTTCTCTGAAAAAGTCCAATGATGGCTTTTCCAAAAATGCCCTAGCCGCAAGTACGGCCTTGCCAATACTCTCCGCAGAAATTGCCGTCCCTAAATTTCTTCTAGAGTCAATTGGATCGATTATAATAAGTGGGTTTTGAAAAATCTTTAAGACATCTTCATCAAATTTACCGATAGAGATCACATTTTTGTCTTCTTTAATATTTGAAATTGCCTTTAATACAGATAGAAATGAACCATATTTTAAAATCAAAATCTCCGTAACATAACCACTAAAACCCGCGGTAGCAATTTCGGCTCCATAGACTCCAATTGATTTTAGGAACTTCTTCAATAGTCTTACTTGATTTTTCTTTTCATCATCTAAGTTATCCCTGATATATTCTGTATGAAACGGTGATCTATCCGCAGCACTTTTCCATTTGCCTTTCTCTACATTATAACAGGGTACAACATTAACTCTAATTCCTTTGACATATGCTTCAACATACGGATGACTTGAATAACGTAGACGAGGATTATACTTACTCAAAGACTGTTTTCCTATCTTCTTAGCAAGCTCATCAAATTCTTCATCTGGAAGCGAAACATCAAATTTTACGAAGATGTCTATATCAGTACATTCCTCAGATTTTACACTGTTATCATAAATGTCTTTTCTTTTTAACCATGTACCCTTCGCAAAAGACCCGCCCAAAACTACATCTGTTATCATCGGAGAGTGATATTGTCTTACAAGTTTCATTGCCTTATCTGCAATTTTTGTTAAATATTGTACTTCCTTGGGTGATGGTTGGCAGAGCTGTAATGCTTTAGAAATAACACTGTTTATATCAGTCACACGCATTCACCGTAAATATATCTGTGTAAATCGGACCTGTAGAAGTGAGATCACTTCGCTTCAGATGGACTTTATTTATAACCTCAGAACCGAAGGTCATACGATTATACTCTGACAACAATTTAGTTGTTATCTTTAATTCTCCTGTCTTTACACGAAAAAGAGTCATATGTGGTGTGAATGGTTTGTCAGGCCTGAAATCTATATCTTTCATTTTTGATCTTACTTTTTCAGCAAGACCAACAAGTTTTCGACCTCCTTCTGCATCCACTCCCATCCAGATCACTCTAGCAGCATTTGAATTTGGAAAACCGCCAATACCGGTATAGGTAATTTTAATTGGTTCAAATTGTATTTCTGATAAGTTAGACTTAATCTTGTCAACAGTATTAATTGTCACTTCACCAAGAAAAATTAATGTAAAATGAAAACTCTGTTTTGATACCGGCTTTAACAATAGTGTATTCCATCCCGCAGAGATTTGTAATTTGTGCTGTAATTTTTCGATATTGTCTTTGCTTGATACATCTACAGCAATGAACATTCTATTAGTGTTCAATATTTTACCGTATAATTATGGATTTGAATTTATTTAAATGCGAATTAATACTTTTAATACAGCAAAATAATTTTATATATTGATCGCATCGTAATTGGGTTTCACAAAAGATTTTCAATGCTATAATAGATTCTAAATTGGAATTAATTGAATAAATTCAGCTTGATTCTTCTTCTTATCATAATTCAAATCGGTTATATCTAAATGACTT
>JAREAI010000276.1:0-4079 GCA_029240435.1 Nitrososphaeraceae archaeon
AAGATCAGAAGAGGAGGATGATGTCATATTTCTGCTCAGGTCGCTGAAGACGTCAACATAATGAATATACGAACTATATGAATCATAATTCTCCATTTGTGCTGCCGATCTATCATATGAATTATTGATATGGAGGTCTATATCAGAAACATTTTGGTTATTAGCAGCAAATACAATAAAAGGATTTAGTGTGAACATAACATATGTAATAACAATATATACAGAGTACTTTAAAAAAATATCATCAGCCAATGCTTATTTTTACCAACATGGAATTATAAATGTGTGCCCCTTTCTTCTTAATAAAGATAAATTGATAATATTATTATATTATAATTTTACTGGCACTATTAAGTTAGGCAGAAGTAACTTTTGAAGCTAAATTGGATAAACAGCATGTAAATAGTTGAACGTGATAGAACTAAACCTCTTCTTATTAGATATATGCCTTGGATTTGTATTGCTTTGGACTACTGAGTCTGAGAAATACATGAAAAGCATTAGAACCATTTATCGAAAGAATTGGTTATAATGCAATATGGTATATTTGGATAATAGAAGTTTGATTCCAAAAAATGATGGTGTATGTCCAAATAAAAATACAAGGGTAGGATATAAATCTGCATTCATATAGATGAAACTCAAATACAGATCGGATCTAACTAAACATGGTTTGAGTAGCAATAGAACCAAATATAAATAATTTAAAGTCGTGTTCTTCTAGTTTAATCAATTACCTAATAGGCTGTGGTGAGAAAAGCCTAACGTAACAGGATCATTTTACCCGTAGAAAGACAAAAAAGAAGCTCTTTGTGTTTCAGCTATATTGACGATTACAACAATAATATCACTGCCTTTAATATTAATGGTATTAGTCTCATTACAATATTACTTATCTAATACAGATAATGTTGTTATTGCTCAGGGCGATAATCCATCGTTATCAGATGGTTATAATGACAATAATAATGACAGCAGCGGCAGAATTGCCAGCAATAGGAGTGATGAGGATGTTATTGCTAATGCTTCTTCGTTTTCTCCTTCTATCTTGTCTAATTCTGGTATAGATGTAAATACTTTCCCTGTTGGAATAGCTGTAAATCCTAATGCCAAGAAAGTATATGTAGCAAATGAATATTCTAATACTGTATCTGTTATAGATGCAGAAACAGATAAGGTTCAGAACCGAATCAATGTTGGTGTCTTTCCTTATGGTATCGATACAAACCCTCTCAATAATAGAGTCTATGTAACAAATAAAGGATCAAATACCGTTTCTGTTATAGATGGCTCCATTGACACTAAATTGCTTGATATACCGGTGGGTAAATCGCCTGTTGGCATAGCAGTTAATCCATCTGCTAATTGGATATATGTAACAAACTTGGAAGATGGCACTTTATCTATTATAGATGGCATATCTAATGAAGTAATTAATACACTATCAGTGGGGAAAATACCATATGGCATAGCAGTTAATCCTCTGTCTAACAAAGTATACGTTACAGATATAGATTCAAATACAGTATCGGTTATAGATGGAGAAACAAATAATATAACTGCTAAAATATCGGTAGGGAAAAGACCTACAGGTTTAGCAATTGATATTACTGAAGGAAATAACAGACTATATGTCGCAAATCATGATTCCGATAGTATTTCTGTTATTGATACAATAACTAATAATGTAATAGATAATATAACTTCTGGTGGCGATTCACCTGTTGGCATAGCAATTAATCCTATTACCAAGAAGTTATATGTCAGCAATATAGCATCAAATACAGTATCCGTTATAGATACCAAATCAATAAACACTGACGACTATACCTATGACAAAACCAAGACTAATAAAACACTAACACCAACTACATCATCATTCAAGAATGATGTCATCCTGAAAGAAATAAGCGTAAATCCCACCATGAAAAAGTCATACAGCGGTGAAGACTCATTAGTAAATCTGCCATCTTATGTAGGCTTTCCGCTTCTTGCAAGCCACATTACAATTGACCCTTATGAAAATAGAATATACATTACAAATACTGGATCTAATACTATATCTCTTATTAATGGCTATACTGATGAAGTGGCTGTAAGGTTAACATTTAATATCAATCCTACAAATACAGGAGAAATACGATGTAATGGTGTGAAAAATATTTCAGGAAATTCTACATCCTATAACAAAGGTCAGACACTCCAATGTATTGCCATACCAGAACGTGGATATACTTTTGCATCTTGGTCTGACCTTGCAAACGGCATAAACAGCAATCCCGTGACACTTGAAACTTCTGGCTTTGGCACACTAACTGCAAATTTCAAACCTGCAATAACCCTAGAAGTATATGTTTTTATAATTGGTGGTATTGTAGGTGCTGCCTCAGTGTTGATAGGATGGTATTACAAATATGGTCAGAGACGTTATGTCAACAGGTATTTAACAAGAATACAATCAACATATGACACATTACATGAAAAAGACAAGCAGCAATGTATTTTGCAGTTAAAGCGCATTAGAACTGAATTAATCTATCTCTTTAAGAAAGGATCTCTTTCTGATTCCCATTATAACATTCTAGATAAAAAAGCATCAGATTATATTGAAATTGTTAGAAATGAAGAAGAAGAAGAAGAAGAGAAACAAACTTGATTTCTTTCTATCCATCTATACATTTCATGATCTATCTACATTGCTACTACTATAGATAGCATCGGCGGGATGATTTGCAATATATAGTCAAATCTGTCTTACATTCCACAGAACCTGCAGAAATCTTGTCCATCTATTACTACCCGCCTTCTAATAATATATTGCAGATTTGCTATCTGTAAAAGAAAGAAAAACAGAGGGTTTTTATTTTATTGATTGTACATGGAAAGTATCTTAAACCAGTATTAAAACGGCAATTACTACTTATGGGATCTGGCATAGGAATCTATCTGGTAGTAGCCTATTTTTTGGATTTCTAATAGGTTTCGTAGCTAATACCTTATTCTTTATTGGAATCACTTTCTATGTTAGAAGAAACAAATCAATGCCATAAGATCGTTTGGGTTTAATGGCAAACAATTAGGTGGTGATATTAGTGCTGCAGCAAGAGGATATGCTAAGGAGATAATGAAGCTTAACTATGTGGGTTTATCCTGTAGTAGTGCAGAAGTTAAAGGTGCAGAATGTCACAGATGTGGTTCTAAAATGTAAAATGAAAAAAGCATCATTTTAGATGATATAAAAGAAATGATAGTAGGTAATGTATATATATATATACACATATATATCTAGATACCATAGTGTAATAAGCTGTTTTTGAGGCATAGCTCACATCAAAACCGAAACCTTCTTAATCATGAAAACAAAAAACTTTAACTATAAACCTTATGACACATTTCCTGTGCGCAAAGGTGTCAAAATTGGCATTACAGCTGCAATAGTTATAATAATAGGCGTAGGCGCTTATTATCTTGCTTCACCACTCTTTATTTCAACTGAAGTTAATGAGCCCCTACCTCCAAGTGTAGTAGAATCAGAAGCATATCAAAAATTTATCACAATGAGTGAAGAAGAAAAATTGGATACTGCAAAACAAATGAGTCCAGAAGAAAGAGAGGAGATAATGACTACTGCTTCTAAAATAAATAATAGTGTCAATGAATCTATGGATCAGATACCACAGCAGCAACAACAACAACAAACACAGAATACTATAACAACTGCTAGTACATTGAGAACAGGGTCTTTCGTTGGTGTTGGAGACGGCATACATAATGCAGAAGGAGAGGCAAAAGTAATTCCATTCCAAAATGGAGACAGTAATATTTTGAGATTAGAAAACCTTAGAGTCACAAATGGGCCAGATCTATATGTATATCTTGCTACTGATAAAACCGCATTAGATTTTGTAAATGTTGGAAAATTAAAAGCTAATAATGGTAATCAAAATTATGATATACCTGCCGGGACAGACTTGACAAACTATGATACTGTTCTGATATGGTGTAGGCCATTTTCTGTTCTATTTGGTAGCGCAGAGCTTAGCTCAGTTACCTAATGAGATTATTTGAATGTACCTATA
>JAREAI010000277.1:0-4608 GCA_029240435.1 Nitrososphaeraceae archaeon
TGCAGACATTGGCGATACAAATCCAGAGGCAGGCGTAATGGCTACTAGACCGGCTACAGCACCAGATGCTGCACCCACAGTAGATGGTCTTCCTGTATGAGCCCATGAGACCAATGCCCAAGTCACTACTGCCATGCCCGTTGCTATTTGGGTTGCAACAAACGCACTTGTTGCATTTGTTGCTGCTGCAGCAGCGGACCCAGCGTTGAATCCAAACCAACCAACCCATAGCAGTGCTGCTCCTAAAACTACCATACCTATGTTGTGAGGTTCCATTGGTACCTTTCCGTATCCTAGCCTACGCCCAAGCATCAGCGCAATTACTAATCCTGACCAACCCGAGGTAATATGAATTACAGTTCCTCCTGCAAAGTCAAGTGATCCTAAACAACCAGTCCAACCAAATCCACAATAATCAGGGTTAGCGCCATAGTTACCTTCTGCAATTTGCCATGTCCAGTGAGCAGCAAAGTCATAAACAAATGTTCCCCAGAGGACTACAAAAATTACAAATGCACTATATTTCATTCGTTCTGCCAGTGATGCTACGATCAGAGCAGGTGTAATTATTGCGAACATCATTTGAAATACCATGTAAGTCTGATGTGGAATTGTAGTTCCATCTATACCCCCGTATGAAATGGATGGAACATCATGAAGAACATTATTCAGACCAGCCCAATCAAGTGTACCTATAAATCCATACCCACCTGCATCTGGCCCAAACGCTAATGAATATCCGATTAGCGTCCATTGCACAGCAATTAATCCTGTAGTTATGAATACCATATGTAATGAGTTTACTGCATTCTTTTGTCTTGTTAAACCACCATAAAAGAAAGCCAAGCCAGCAGGAGTCATCATTAATACAAGCGCTGAAGCCGTCAGCATCCAAGCATTGTCTCCGTGATCTATTGGACAGGGTATCAAATCTCCTTCTGCAGTTTTATTATAACTTCCATCTTCATTTTGCTCAAAGCACTGATATTTCACGGCAGGATCGTCTTCTGTATAGGCTAATGCGTTACCTAACAAATTTACTGAAAATAATCCTGTTAACCCAATGGCAACAAGAATCAATAGAATCATTCTTGATTCTATCGCTTTTGGCATCATATCCCAACTTTACATGAGGAACTATAAATAATATTATTAGTTTGCAATCGTTTACAATGTGATAAGTAATATTTTAAAATAGAAAATAAATATCTTTAAAATTAATAAATAATAATTAATTTTGATTTGTAGATTTCAGCATATTATTTTCACATTTTAATTCTAAGTATAATTATAATATTCCTATATAATTATAAAAATAAATTAACGATCTTTGAAAATATATAACAATTTATAAGATAAAGTATATTAATAGAAGGATTCAACTTTATCCGTGTTAACAAATGTTGGCTACCTTTCCATCACTTCATATGTTTAAAACTTACAAAAATAAGCATCTGTCTACGTACGCACTAAGACAGAGATTTATCCTTAAATAATTAGCATTATACAAGCAGCAACCACTGTATATGACTAAAGGCAATCTTTCCACACTTCTTGCACGAGAATTCAATATCTCTAGGAAAATGCATATCAATATATTGTCAAGGAGTTACAAAAATGCTTAATTCCAAATCAGTTTGTTGAGGAGGCAGGGAATGTTTTTTGACTACAAAAGGACCAAGAATTCTCCAAAGGAAGGGATACCATCTTATCGTCTAACTAAAATGGGAATTTTGGTAACATCGGCTTTAGAGGAACTTGAAATTAAAAAAAGAAAGGAACTTCTTGAAGATTATTTAATTTCTACAAAAATTTTAAATATATACGAATTTTCTGTGAATGAACAGCTTCTCTTCCAGGTTCGTAAATATCCTGAATTTGCTCTGGAATCTATCAGGCAGGGTGTTTTAAAATTTATCGAAGGCAGAACTAACCATCCTTTCGACATAATTAGAAACAGCCGAGGTAAGACTATATTTTTTAATGACAAATGAAGATTAAGAGTCTTAGGAGATATCAATAGACTGTTATAGTTTGTACGAGATTGTTATTATTATCTAAGTGATTAGAAGAAAAATATATATAAAAAATGAAACTATATTTTGTGATTCGGTAGATTTTTAAGATGCTACA
Source organism: Nitrososphaeraceae archaeon (assembly GCA_029240435.1). Lineage (GTDB taxonomy): Archaea > Thermoproteota > Nitrososphaeria > Nitrososphaerales > Nitrososphaeraceae > JAJNBK01. The sequence continues at coordinate 2,134 of JAREAI010000277.1, forward strand.
AGAACAAATTCTTTGAATTAAGATTGACATCCTCTCTATCTGTCGATATTCTTGAGAGAACAGATGAAAAAATTGTCATAAAATTTAATAATGTTCCAAGGCAGTACGTAAATGCCATTAGAAGAACTTCGATAAGCGAAGTTCCTACCTTAGCTATAGACGATGTTGTAATTTTAGAGAATTCATCGGTTATGCATGATGAAGCGATTGCTCATAGGCTAGGTCTCATCCCATTACAAACAAATCTTGATAGATTTGTAATGCCACATGATTGCGACTGTAAAAGTACGTTGGGCTGCTCAAAATGCAGAGTGTTATTAGTATTAGATTCAGAGGCAAATGAGAAAACCAAAGTGGTCACTTCTGGTGAGCTCGTGTCTGAAGATGAGCTTATAAAGCCGGTTAGTAAAGATATTCCAATTATCACTCTTGCTCCAAGTCAGAAACTGAAATTTGAGGCTTATGCAAGATTAGGAATTGGAAGGGACCATTCGAAATGGCAGCCGACTTCAGCAGCGATTGTTAAAGATGGAAATAATGAGAATGAATCTATCCTTGTTATTGAGACTAACAGAGCATTAACAGCAGAAGAAACACTGATGGCAGCTGTTGAGAAAATAAATTCTAAAATCAAGAATTTCAATCATATAATACAACATCTTGAAGTACCTAAGAATTCCTCCTAGGTACATTTATTTGGGGATTCACGATAACTGACAGAGACGAAGAATAAATTATGCTTGCTAACACTGTAATAGATAACACAATATGGAGTCTTCGTAGTGCTTTCAAAAAGAATAAAGCTCCAATTTGGAAGGCTCTAGAACATGAGATTTCAGCTCGAAGATCAAATAAAAGAGAAGTTAATGTCAGTCGATTGTCAGATATTACCAAAGATGATGAAGTAGTCATTATTCCTGGCAAGGTGTTAGGTTCTGGCGCAATAGATCACAAATTAACAGTTTGTACATTTTCAATTTCACAAGAAGCTGCAAAGAAGATATTAGAATCTGGAGGAAAGATTATAACACTTGATCGATTGATAGAGAAATATCCTGATGGTAATGGAGTGCGCATAATTGGCTAATAAGCAAGAATTGCTAAAAAGATCATCATCTTCACAATCATCAGCACAGAACAAACAAATAGTGATTGACGCAGCTAATTGCATCTCGGGTAGAATTTGCTCATATGTTTCAAAACTATTGCTTCAGGGAAATAGAGTGACAATTGTAAATGCTGAAAAAGCTATGCTATCTGGACACAGGTACAAAACAATCCAACTTTACAAAGAACACCTTGAAATTAATTCAGTCACAAACCCTATTCATGGTCCTTTTCATCCTAGAAGACCCGATACAATACTAACAAAGATGGTAAGAGGCATGATACCAAAACGCAAGAGTAGCGGTATAGAAGCTTTTAAACGGTTAAGGGTTTACATAGGTATTCCTGAATCCTTAAAGAATTCCGAAATGAAATATTATGATGATTCGAAGATCACAAAACCATCATCTTATTATATTACAGTTGGCGAAGTAGCAAAAGAAATTGGATGGTCTGGGGGAGTAGAGCCAATAGATGAATAAAATAGATCTTTATCCAGGTCAAAGAAAAACATGTCGAGCCGTGGCCACAATTTCTAAAGGAAGAGGCAAGGTGAGGATCAATAACATTCCTGTGGAACTTTTACAACCAGCAGTGGCTAAGGAATTGGTAATAACACCCCTCCTCCTGATAGGAGAATTGAGAAATAAGGTTGACATAAATGTCAGCGTAGAAGGTGGGGGATTCATGGGGCAGGCCTTTGCAAGTGCTGTTGCTATTTCTAAAGCTCTAACAGGAGAAGGGAAAGGAGGAAGAGATCCAAAAGATCATCCGTTAGCAAAAAATGTACGCGAAGAAATTAGAAAAAAAATTACTGAATTTGATAGACATTTTCTTGCGCAGAAATCGTACCGTTAATTCTGCTTTTCCATCTATATTTATTATCTATATTATAAACAATACAAGTTCGTCTGCTTATTTCTCTCTCTATATTTATATCTAACAACATATACTAGTGCATAATACTAGTGCATAATACTAGTGCATAATAATACTCACGAAACATAATATTCCGAAATTAATAACTTATTATCTGGCTCAGTCAGAGGATAGAATATGAAAATATTCAGATGTCATCTATTTTTGAATGAGAGTAGCTTTCATGAAATCTTGACTGATTATAAATTAGAAAGTTCTTAGATTTAAGAACTAACTGACATGCATATATAAATGCAAGACAGTTTAATTTACAGACTAATGACAGATACCAAGTTAACCGTTGTTCGACTAACCATAGATGGTGATAAATTTGAAATTTTAGTAAAACCTGATCCAGCTTTAGAATACAAACTGGGTAAAAGAACTGACCTTTCTAGTGTTCTTATTTCTGATGAAATATACTCAGACGCAAATAAAGGTTCAAGAGCA
>JAREAI010000278.1:0-4076 GCA_029240435.1 Nitrososphaeraceae archaeon
AGAATTGTAAAGGCTGAGGGACTTGAACTGTGTTGTGGAGGTATAATAGGGATGGGCGAATCTTCATTACAGAGACTAGAGCTAGCATTTTCGATTGCTTCCCTTCAACCTGACGAGGTCCCATTAAATATTTTAATGCCAAGAGGAGGAACTCCTCTTCAAAATGTACCGCCTCTTCATCCCATGGAGATTGTAAAAACGATTGCCATCTGGCGTTTTATCATTCCCAAAACGATTCTAAAGATCGCTGGAGGAAGAGAGGTTTACCTTAGGGATAATGAAAGAATGGCTTTAAAGGCAGGTGCAAACGGTATTATCACAGGTGGATATCTAACCACAGCCGGAAACTACTCTGAGAAAGATATTTTGATGATAAGAGAGATTGGCCTCGAGGTATAACTATTTAGAAAAAGAGCTAAATAAGCTTCAAAGGCAAAATATATATCGGACATTAAAATCCGTTAACCTTCACGGTTCTACTGCGACCGTCAATGGTAAAAAAGCAGTTCATTTTTGCTCTAATGATTATCTCGGATTGTCACAAAATAAACAGGTTCTAAGAAAAACAATAAAACAACTTAGACAGATATCACAATGTAGTTCACGGCTCATCGCTGGCAATGATCCCAAAATTATAGAACTCGAAGAACAACTGTCGAAACATCGTGGAACGGAGTGTTCCTTAGTATTTCCGACAGGGTACATGGCAAATCTTGGAGCCATCACAGCTCTTGCTGATAAAAATTCAACAATTTTTAGTGACGAATTGAATCATGCAAGCATAATAGATGCTTGCATATCTAGTCGTGCAAAGATTAAAGTATTTCGACATAATGACGCTGATTGCCTTGAGAGATTGATGCAAAATTGTGTTAGTAATAAAAAAATTGTAATAACAGAAGGCGTATTTAGCATAGATGGAGATCTGTCACAGCTACAGAAAATATGCAACATTGCCAAAAGTAATAATGCTATAACAGTGGTTGATGATGCTCATGGTGACTTTATTCTTGGTTCATTGGATTCTTTTTCTGGCACGACTTCGCATCTAGGTGTAAACAACTTAATAGATATACACATCAGCAGTTTGAGTAAAGCTTTAGGCTGCTTTGGAGGATATGTCGCTACATCAAGAACAATTAGGGAGATATTTATTAACAAATCCCGCCAGTTTATCTATACCTCTGCTTTACCACAGCATCTATGTGTGTCGGCATTATCCTCAATTCCTCTTGCTAAAAAAGGTAATTTACAGAAACGCCTATTTTGTAATATTGAGACGTTTTCTAAAGGATTAAAAGAAATCGGCTTTTTAATAGGCAATTCGACTACTCAAATAATTGCTATTATGATTAGAAACGATAAATTAGCCGTAGAATTCTCAGATGAATTACTTAAAAATGACGTTTTTGCTCAACCTATTAGATACCCTACGGTGAAAAAAGGATCAGCATGTCTTAGAATCTCTCTTACTTCATTACATAAAAAGGACCAGCTCTTCCATGCATTAAATGCGTTCGAGAAAACAGGTAAGAAGTACAATATTATTTAATTTCATTTTTTTTAAAACCGACAGTTTCTTCAGTATAGACAGTATAAGTTAATAGTATAAGATAGTATACATCCAGAATTTGTTTTGCCTGGATATTTATGACCTTGAGCATTAATATATTCGAAATCTGTTATAATGGGATTTTTTGTCATGATTTTTTCCATGTACCTAATTTGAGTAATTCTAAATTCAAATAAAAAACTCAGGAATCGTATTAGGTTATTGTATACTATGATGAATGACTTTTTGTCAATTATTTCTATTACCTGGTGGCTTAGCTTTATGTAAACATTATTAAAAAAATCTAATCATCCGCCGTACAATATAGTTCAAAACGCTGATACTATTAAGGAATATTTAGATTTTGTTGCTATCTTAACCTCCAGCTTTCTTTCGTCCAAGGTTTATACTATGATAAACCAGATTTAAGAAACTATTTATGAACTCTTTTAATGTTATCATTTACGACTTACTAGTCGCATCAATTAAGGTGGCCAAGAAATCTGTAAGGAATGTCAACAAGGTTCTTCGTAATTTCAATATTAATTTTCCTGTGTATGCGATTATTTTAAAGTGGTTCGCTCAGCTCATTGGAAAGTATCTATTTTTTAAAGTTTAATTTAAATTTTAAAACGTAGTAATAGAGATGCATATTGAGTAATTGTTGTTGCTACTGAATATACTTCTATGTATTTCTAAACTCGAGTTTAGAAATACACTATATAATAATGATAAGTATCACATTTACATACAAGTGAACGAGTTTATATTTAAAGTAAAATTAACAAAGGAGCAGAGTAAAGAAATGCGTTCATACCTTGAATATCTGACGCCTGAAATGATTCTATTTGGATTAAGGTTTGCATATAGCCGCAACATTGCAATAGCAGGAGGCTATCTGATGCCTGGCAGAAAGAGCATAGTAAAATTAGAAACGCATATGGTAAGTTATGATCAAGCAAGATGGAGATTAAACAATTGGAAAACCATGATTAGGAGTTACAGACAGAAGGGATATAGTTATCCTACAATATCGAGAATAAAAAAGGAAGTTAAAAAAATTGCTGGTGGTAACAGAAAAATTTAGGACGTTATGTTATTATTCTTAATATAGTGATGCCTCACTCTTTTGCGATTCAACAGTACCGCTTGGAAGGTCAGGAAACTTATCCTTCATATTTTGTTCTACTATTGCGCTTGCTTCCTCGATGATCTTCATTGAATCTTCATTTAATCCAGTAGATGCACCTATTTCTGTCGTGGGGATTTGACCTGAATCTGCCATAATGCTACCAAGCAAATCAGAAATCTGTCCAAATGACTGGTCTGCTTCAGGCATCATAGATGAAAGCCCTCCCTGTATTCCCTTTATTACAGACATGGCCGGACTCAGCGTTATTACAACATCACCTAATTCTGTAATTGTATTCAATCGTAATTGTATTTGTTCCAAAGCCAATTTAGCGGAGCTTACCATTTTATTCATTTTTCGGATCTGGGAGAGTTCGTTAGATAATATTTTGGCATATTGACTATCATGATTCTGCATCGCATGAACTACGCGTTTGAAAATTAGATGGTCCTTTTCATCCATCTTCGATGATATTGATTCCAATTTTGAAATTTGCATCTGTAACTTTTTCTGTGCTTCTTCTATTCTTGGTTTCAAAGGAGCTTGCGGCTTAATTCCTTCTAAAAATTTATTACTGACACTTTCGCCTTGTGGTTTTATCCACTTATTACCAAATGACATATTGATTACATGCCTCCTGAATAAACATTTGTTAATGGAATAAAAGTCACACTGTAACACAGATCTCTGTCACCGGAGTAACAGTGGACAAGGGGTACAGATGAATATCATGAAAGCTACCGCAATTACACTTCACGTGGTTCAACAGGAAAAGATCCACAAGTTCTACAAAACCTACCTTTCCATTTAAAACAGCAATTACATTTAGGACAGCGAACGGATAAACATTCTTCCTCTTTAGGAGGAGAAAAATACATCCTAAAAATTGAGTAATAATAAAGTTGTTCTTTATCTTTAATGATTACTCCTTCGGATAATGCTTTGGTTGTATTCTGTTTATATGATCCATCATCCAAATTCTTGATAAGGAGATCACGAATGTTTATGACTCCTGCTCCTTGTTCTTGTGCTAGTTTCGGTCTCCATACTATCTCATTGCCTAGCTCCTGTTCATAACACTTCCTCAAAATGAATTTGCCCCACGAATCGTTCAGATGTTCTCCTATTAATTTAACAATATCGATAGATTTAGCATAACAAATAAATCTATTATCTAGGAAAGGCGTCTTTACATTCATTCCAAGATTCCTACCGATTATCCTTGACGAAAAATGCATTGTATCCCAAAGTCGTTGCACTTCGGCTTTTAGCATTTGGATATTAAAGAAATAACGCTTGAGGTAATTATAGCCAGCAAATAATTCATCACCGCCATCTCCAGTCATTATTGTTGAAATTCCTTCTTCTCTTGCCTTGCTTAATCCAGCATAC